>JAIOXP010000006.1:0-49348 GCA_021741705.1 Rhodoluna sp.
CCTTCCGTACCCAAGCGTTGGAGCTACCGAGCAGGTGCTACTAACTTCGGTTCGAGCTAAGGGGCTAACAGAATTATCCGGTGCTGCCATCGAACCGGAGATCATGGACCTAATTGCCATCTTGCAGAAGATGGGTGCGATCATCTCGGTGGACACAGACCGCACAATTCGGATCGAAGGCGTTGAGAGCCTCAATGGCTACACTCACCGCGCACTATTTGATCGCAACGAAGCTGCCTCTTGGGCAGCAGCTGCCTTGACTACCGGTGGAGACATATTTGTTGGGGGAGCAAGACAGAATGAAATGACAACTTTCCTGAACGTTTTCAGGAAAGTTGGCGGTGGCTTTGACATCGAAGACGACGGCATTCGCTTCTATCAAAAAGGTGAAGATCTTCACCCGGTAGTTATCGAAACCGATGTTCACCCAGGCTTTATGACTGACTGGCAGCAGCCACTGGTAGTTGCCCTAACCCAGGCCAAAGGTCTTTCGATTGTTCACGAGACTGTTTATGAAAACCGTTTTGGTTTCACCGATGCACTCGTCAAGATGGGCGCACAAATCCAGATTTACCGCGAGTGCCTGGGAGGTAACCCTTGCCGCTTCGGTCAGATGAACTTCTACCACTCGGCTGTTATCTCAGGCCCAACCGCACTGCACGGAGCGGACATTGTGGTTCCGGATTTGCGCGGTGGCTTTAGCCACATGGTTGCGGCCTTGACCGCTAAAGGTGTTTCGAACGTTAGCAATGCGCAGCTTATTTCTCGCGGTTACGAGCACTTCCTTGAGAAGCTTTCAGATCTTGGGGCCGACTTTAGTTACGCGGAGTAGCCATGGCTAAAAAGCAAAAGTTGATTCCGATGCCGAAGGTAACAACGGATGAGAACCCACTTGCTGTTCGCATAATTGCCTTTTTCGTTGCTCCAATTATTCGGATGTTTTTCAAAGTTGAAGTCACCGGAATGGAGAAGCTGCCAAAATCAGGAGCATTTATCTTGACCCCAAATCATGCCACTAACATGGATGGCCTAGCGGTTGCTTACTTCATTTACATGAGGCTAAAGCGTGGCCCACACTTTTTTGCCAAAGAGGCGCTATTCAACATTCCGCTGGTTGGAAAAGCTTTGCTTGCAGGAGGTCAGATTCCAGTGTTTCGAAAAGGCGGTCAGCGTAACGATGACTCCTTTAAGATTGCTAACTCTTACCTGCAAGCCGGTCACATGATTTGTATTTATCCAGAAGGAACCCTCACCAGAGAACCTAATCTTTGGCCGATGCGCGGAAAGACTGGAGCTATTCGCGTAGCCCTCAATAGCGGAGTTCCGGTTTATCCAATTGCGCACTGGGGTAGTGAGCAGATTATGGGTCGCTATAGCAGCAAGTTCCGTCCAGGCTTTTGGAAGAAAGTTCAGATCATGGTTGGCGACGAAATTGATCTAGCAAAATATCGTAAAGAGAACCTAAGCGCGCAAGAACTTTTGGAAGCAACCGAGCTCGTGATGCGAAGCATCACAGCTTTGGTGGAACAACTTCGCGGCGAGAAGGCACCAGGAACTCTTTGGGATCCAGTAGCTATGGGTCAGACCGTGACCGGTAATTTCATAAAGGCCGCTAAAAACGGAGAGTCCAAATGAGCAAGGTGGCTGTAATTGGAGCAGGTAGCTGGGGAACAACTTTTTCTAAAGTACTAGCTGATGGCGGCTCCGATGTGATGCTTTGGTCCAGGCGTGAAGAAGTTGCTTCCGAAATCAACAATTCACACCGAAACGCTGGCTACCTACCTGGAGTAAACCTGCCGGCAGGCATCGTGGCCGCAACAGATGTCGAACAAGTTCTTGCAGGTGCCAGCCAGGTTTACATCTCTGTTCCATCCCAGAGCCTCAGATCAAATCTCGAGCAGTGGGGAAAGCTCATTCCCAAAGACGCGATTGTGGTTTCGCTGATGAAAGGTGTTGAGCAAAAAACCGGTCTTCGAATGAGTCAGGTTATTGCCCAGCACGGTATCGGCGAAGACCGGGTGGTTGTAATCTCGGGTCCTAACCTGGCATTGGAAATTGCCGCCGAGCAGCCAGCTGCATCGGTAGCGGCTTCAAGTTCAACTGATTCTGCGATGGCGGTTGCTAAGGCTTCCACCAATTCTTACTTCACTACTTTTACTAACAACGACGTAATTGGAACCGAGTTCGGTGGCATCCTGAAGAACCTGATCGCAGTTGCAATTGGAATCGTGAACGGTGTTGGTTATGGACAAAACACCAAGGCTTCGATTATGACCAGAGGTTTATCAGAGATATCTCGCTTTGCAGAAGCCTTTGGAGCAAAGCCAGAGACCATGGTGGGACTTGCCGGTCTTGGAGACCTTATTGCAACTAGCGAATCTCCTTTGTCTAGAAACCACAAGGCAGGAGAGATGCTGGGCCAGGGTTTTTCCAAGAAGGAAGTTTTGGAAAAACTCTCTCAAACCGCAGAAGCATTGGTTTCAGTTTCCACCGTGCTGGAACTCGCTCGAGACAAGAAGATTGCCATGCCTATTGTTGAGCAGGTGGAGCTGGTGATTGAAGGCAAGATGAACCCGAAGGACATCGCACCTCACCTAACTCACATGAGTGACACCCCGCAGGGAGAATAAGTACATGGCAAAAATTCGCGTTGCGGTGCTTTTTGGTGGCAAATCTAATGAGCATTCGATTTCAGTGGCAACCGCTTCCGGGGTCCTAAGCGCGATTGATTCTTCGAAGTATGAAGTTGTCCCAGTTGGCATTACTCGCGCTGGGGTGTTTGTGCCCTTCACGGGAGACCCTGCAACACTAAGTCTTAGCAATGGACTCAAAACCATTGAGCCTGAAGGCTCAACTATTCGTTTTGCAATGGATGGCTCTCGTGAGCTATTTGAAAAAGATGCCTCGGGCAAAGAGCGCTCTCTTGGGGTAATTGATGTTGTGATGCCAATGCTGCACGGTCCCTTTGGTGAAGATGGCACCATGCAGGGGTTTTTGGAACTAGTTGGTGTTCCGTATGTCGGTAACGGAGTTCTAGGCTCTGCGGCTGCGATGGATAAGGAATTCAGCAAAGCGCTATTCAAGGCCGCTGGAATTCCAAGCCCTGATTACGCGGTTGTTTCAGCATCGGACATGCTCAACAACCCAGAGTCGGCTCTTGATCGCATCAAGGATTTAGGCAAGCTGCCATTTTTTGTGAAGCCGGCTAGATCGGGCTCATCGGTTGGAATAACCAAGGTTGACTCGATGAAGGATATTCCTGCGGCTCTAACCGAGGCCTTCAAGCACGATGCCAAGGTGATTATCGAAGTTGGGGTGGTCGGTCGCGAGATTGAGTGCGGAGTTTTGGATTCTTTGGACGGCGGAGCACTTAGGGTTTCGGTTGCCGGTGAAATCACTGTTCGTGGCCGTGAGTTTTATGACTTCGAGGCCAAGTATGTCGATAGCGATGCTGCAACACTTATTTGCCCAGCCGATATTTCTTCTGATCAGTTATCCCAGATGCAACAAATGGCAAGAAAGGCCTTCAAGGCCTTAGGTTGCAAAGGTCTTGCGAGAGTGGATTTCTTTTTGACCGATAAGGGCTTTATGGTCAATGAGATAAACACCATGCCAGGCTTCACATCGATTTCTATGTTCCCAAGATGCTGGCAGGAATCAGGCCTTAGCTATAGGGACCTAATCGATGAGCTAATTTCACTAGCTCTTGTTGATAGCGCAAGCTAGTTAGCCTAAATCCCCAAGCTAAATTGTCCCGAATGGTAAATTGAGCTAGTGAAAGAGCAAATACCGCCCCTTCTTCGGCCTGATCTTGTGACCCCAGTTTCACTAAAAGACTTTGCAGCACATTTCGGATTAGACGCTCCAGCTAAGGATGCCGTGCTGACCGGTATCAGCATGAACACCAACGATCTACGCCCAGGAGATCTATTTGTTGCCATGCCCGGCAAGAAAACCCACGGTGCGGAGTTTATTGAAAAAGCCCTTGAACTTGGCGCAACCGCTGTTGCTACCGATACCGCTGGACTTGCTCACACCAAGTCAATCTCAGTTCCTGTGGTGCGAATCGAAAACCCGAGAGAGCACCTAGGCAACCTAGCGGCTTATGTATATGGCAATCTGCCAGGCAAGATGCCACTTCTTTTTGGAACCACCGGAACCAACGGCAAAACCTCGACCACGTATTTGTTGGAAGCAATTCTGCGTCAAATGGGCGTGGTTACAGGTCTTACTTCCACCGCCGAGCGTCACATAGCTGGCGAGACTATTGTGAGCAGGCTCACAACCCCGGAGTCCACCGAGATGCAGGCGCTGATTGCAAGGATGCGAGAGAAGAAAGTTACCTCGGTGGCTATTGAGGTTTCGGCCCAAGCGCTATCTCAGCTCCGGGTGGATGGATTGCACTTCGATGTTGTTGGCTTTACTAATTTGAGCCATGACCACCTGGATGACTACAAGGATATGCAGGAGTATCTTGAGGCCAAGCTGCCGCTCTTTTCTGCACACCGCGCCAAGCGCGGCGTGGTGTGTCTTGATTCCAATTACGGCCGCGACTTTGTTGAAAGATCAGAAGTTCCGGTAGTGACCATCACTAGCGAATTGGGGGTTGAAGCCAATTGGCACGTTGCTGTTACTGCTGAAAACCCTAAGTACACATCTTTTGTTCTTGCCGGCCCAGACAGTGTGACCATTAGATCTCGTGTTCCACTTCTTGGGGCTCACATGGCAGCAAACGCCGGACTTGCAATAGTGATGCTAATTGAGGCTGGGTTTGATCCGAAAGCTATTGCCAAAGCAATTGAAGGTGGAATTGATGCTTATTTGCCGGGTAGAACTGAGCGCGTCAGCGGTGACACCGGACCTGCGGTCTATGTTGACTTTGGACACAGCCCGGATGCTTTCTTGCACACCCTAGATGCCGTGAGAAAAGTCACCGCCGGAAAAGTAATCATGCTTTTTGGCGCTGACGGTGATCGCGATCCAAGTAAGCGGCCAGCTATGGCGCAGGTCGCTGCTGCCGGTTCTGACATTCTGGTTATCACCGATCACCATCCAAGATTTGAAGACCCTACTTCGATTCGCGCTGGTCTAGAAAAATCCGCCCGGGAGTCCTATCCAAACCACGAGATCTATAACGTTTCCCCCCCGGAAGCTGCCATTCGCAAGGCGGTATCGCTAGCAACAACCGGAGATGCGATTTTGTGGGCAGGGCCAGGACACCAGGACTATCGAGACATCAGGGGAGTTAGAACTCCATACTCGGCTAGAAAAGAAGCTCGCGAGGCTTTAAAAGAGCACGGCTGGTCTTAGTTTGTTACCTCGGTGCAGCGCTTGGTTGCATCCAGGACACTAATTGATGCGGCTAGTTCTTCTAGCACCGTGACTCCAGCAACCACCGTTGAGTCAACAATTACTTCGGTTGCGGGAGAACGAGCAAAGGAAACAAACCGATAGTTCGGTGCCTCTGATTCATCTAGTAGCCAATCGATATCAGATGCTGTCACGCAAACTAGCGAGCTTACTTCGACAGGTTCTAGGCCACAGCGCAAGATAACCGCGGTTGGTTCACCCCAGGCGGCGGTCGATTGGGCGTTTACTCTTCGCTCTGGAAGTCCGGCTAGCTCATCGGGCAGGCGAACAATAATTTCCGCACAAGCCGCATCATTTGCCTGCTCGGCAGGCTCCAGCGGAACCACCGGAGCGCAGCCAGTTAGCACCAGCACGGAAGCGGTTATAAGTATTAGGTGGTTTTTTAGCATCGCTATTAAGGCTACCTTTGATTTGTGAACGACCAAACTTTAGAGCAGCTGGGCGAGATAGAAAGTCTTAGGCGCACCGTGGCGCGCCTAACCCCCAGCGTTCACGCGTTGGTTGGATCGGGCGATGATGCGGCCGTAATTGTTGCTGATCAATCATTTGTTGTTTCCACCGACACCTTGATTGAAAATCATGACTTTAGATTGGATTGGTCGAGCTCCTTTGATCTTGGATACAAAGCGGTAGCAACCAATCTGGCTGACATTGCAGCTATGGGAGCAAAACCAACCGCGTTGGTTGTTGCTCTGGTAGTTCCAAAAACCACCAAGATCTCCTGGTTAGAAGGCTTTGCTGATGGTTTAGACGCCGCCTGCAAATCCCTTGCTCCAGGAGCTGGTGTGGTTGGCGGAGATCTTGCCTCGGGAGAGCAACTAGTTGTCTCGGTCACGGTTCACGGAAGCATGGAGGGTAGAACTCCGGTGCTCCGATCTGGCGCACAAGCTGGCGACATCGTTGCGGTAGCCGGAACACTAGGTAAATCTTCCTGCGGACTTGCGCTGTTGCAGTCAGAAAGCAAGGACCTAATCAATTCTTACGATGATTGGGTTTCCTACCACCTGAGACCTGAGCCACCTATCCAGCAGGGCGTGGAGGCTTCCATTGCTGGTGCTACCAGCATGCTCGATCTATCTGATGGATTGAGTGCTGATTTACTTCGCATTTGCAAAGCATCAAATGTTGCTATCGAGCTTTCATCAAAAGAACTGCAAGGCTTCGAAGCCATGCTGGAGCTTCCAGCTTTGGGATTAGGTGTGGATCCAAAGAATTGGGTTTTGCACGGCGGCGAAGATCACGCTCTGGTTGCGACATTTCCAAGCAATGCTGTTTTGCCAAAAGCTTTCAAGGCGATAGGTGTCGTGACTTCCGGTGAACCAGAGCTTTATCTAGATGGAGTGCCGCTGGAAGCCAACGGCTGGGACTCCATTACTGGAAAGTAACTTACGGGTGCAGATCCTTATTTAGTTCCACTCCCGCACCAGTTCTAACCAGAGCTTCGACTCTTCCGGTCATGGAGTTGCGCCTGAATAGTAAATTGTCAATTCCTGATAGCTCAACGGCCTTTAGGTTTTGTTCTTTACCGTCTGCAATAAGTGTCAACTTGGTTCCCGCGGTCACATAAAGTCCTGCTTCAACCACGCAGTCATTACCAATTGAAATGCCAATTCCGGAATTAGCTCCAAGCAGAGCACGCTTGCCGATGCTGACTTGTTGCTTGCCTCCACCAGACAAAGTTCCCATAATCGAGGCTCCGCCGCCGATGTCCGAACCATCGCCAACAATCACTCCTTGAGAGATTCTTCCCTCAACCATGGAAGCTCCCATAGTTCCGGCATTAAAGTTCACAAACCCCTCGTGCATCACAGTTGTTCCAGGGGACAAGTACGCACCCAATCGAACCCTGGAAGCATCGGCAATTCTTACCTTCTTCGGAGTCACGTAATCCAGCAGTCTTGGAAACTTATCAACGGCGTGAATAACAACCCCAGCCTTGGTTAGTGCTGGGCGCAATCTGTCTAGATCACTTAGCGCTACCGAACCAATTGAGGTGAAGGCAACAATTGGCATGGCGGCAATAAGTCCATCAAGACTTATGGAGTTGGGCTTTACCAATAGGTGAGAAATCAAATGCAGCCTGAGATATGCATCCTCGGTTGAGCTAACTGGCTCAGTTAGATTGATTTCAGTTCTAACAACCTGAGTTTCAATAGCTCGTCTGGGGTCAGATCCGACTAGGGCATCGAGTTCTTTTGGTACCACCCAGAGCGCATCAGTTTTTGGAGCGGGGCCTAGTTTCGGGTCTGGAAACCATACGTCTAAGACATGGCCTTCGGCATCTTTGGTTGCCAAGCCATGTCCCCAGGCCTTGGTTGTTTCTTCGCTCATCTTCCAAGATTACAAGCTAGGCTCTGGAATGTGTCCAGTAGGAACCTAAATCTCAATTCAGACGTTGCCGAGCTCACTCGCGAGCTGTGTGATATCGAATCGGTTTCGGGCAATGAGCGTGAAATAGCAGACGCTATCGAATCAGCCCTCAAATTGGTTGGCCACCTGAGCGTGGTTCGAGACGGCGATGCAGTTGTAGCAAGTACCAATCTCGGCAGATCAAAAAGAGTAATCATTGCAGGACACATCGACACCGTTCCGGTGGCGGATAATCTTCCCACCAAACTGATGTCATTTGAGCGCGAGCAGGTTATCTGGGGTCGCGGCTCGGTGGATATGAAATCAGGCGTTGCCGTGATGCTGAAGCTCGCCGCAACCGTAACCGAGCCAACAGTTGATGTCACCTGGGTGTTTTACGACAACGAGGAAGTGGAAGCTTCCAAGAACGGTCTTGGAAGACTGGTGCGAAATCATCCGGATTTGATCAAGGGTGGCTTTGCGGTTTTGTGCGAGCCCACTGGTTCGATTGTCGAGGGTGGTTGCAATGGAACCTTGCGGGCCGAGTTAGTGTTTTCGGGCAAAAAGGCCCACTCGGCAAGGTCCTGGATGGGTGAAAATGCAATCCATAAGCTTGGCTCGGCTTTGGAGTTTTTATCTAGCTACGAACCACAAGAGATTGAAGTCGACAGCCTGGTTTACAAAGAAAGCTTGAACGCTGTTTTGGTAAACGGCGGTATCGCAACCAACGTGATTGCCGATAGGGCAATTTTGACTGTGAACTATCGGTTCGCTCCTTCAAAGTCGCAAGCTCAAGCGGGGGATTACGTGAAGAGTTTGTTTACCGGTTGCGAGATCAACATTGTTGATAGCGCACCAGGAGCAAGACCTGGGCTACAAAGCCCCGAGGCCATGGCATTTGTAGCTGCCGTTGGCACGTCAGTTCATCCCAAGTATGGCTGGACTGATGTTGCCAGATTCAGTGAACTGGGCATTCCAGCGGTGAATTATGGACCGGGGGACCCCAATAAAGCTCACGCTGATGATGAATCCCTGCCAGCTAGCCAGATTTACGCCTGTGAAAATGGATTGAGAAATTTTCTGACCTCAAATCTTTGATAAACTTGGAACTTAGGCCCATTGGCCAAGAGTATTTCAAGGAGTAAAAATGGCAGCAATGAAGCCTCGCACCGGCGATGGACCAATGGAAGCAGAACGCGAACCTCGCGGTCTCATTATCTTGAGGGTCCCTCTTGAAGGTGGCGGTCGCTTAGTTGTTTCGGTAAACGAAGAAGAAGCCAAGAGCCTTCACAAAGTCCTAGAAGGCGTAGTTAAGAAGAAGTAACTCGCTTGCTGGCCATCAGTAAGCCATCGCCCACCGGCGATAAAGCAGAAATGAAGTCCTGCTGGGTAGAAAACAATCTCAAAACATCACGGTAAATCACTGTCGCCTCATCGCGCATGGCAGGGTCTGGTACTCGATCTCGCCACAGCGCATGGGAAATTGCCACCACGCCGCCAGGTCTAAGTAACCTCGAAGCCTGCCTGAGCTGATCTTCCAAATCTCCTCGCTCGGCATCTAGGAAAACTAGGTCGTAAGCGGCATCGGCCATGTTGGACATAACCTCGGTGGCCTTACCGGAGATAACTCTGGTTCTAAGAGGTGAAATTCTGGCATCTTTGAAAGCCATCTTGGCCGCTAGCTGAAACTCGGGGTGAGAATCAATAGTTGCTAGAACCGAATCCTCTGAAGCGCTTAATATCCATAAACCCGATACTCCAGCACCGGTTCCGGCTTCAACGATGGCCTTGGCTCCAAGTGCGGAGGCGATCAAAGCTAGGTGTGAGCCAACGCTTGGCGTTACACACTCGATTCCTAATTCTTCGGCCCTGGCCCGAGCTTCGATTATGGCTGGCGACTCCGAAACAAAGTCTTCGGTGAACTTCCAGCTTGATATCTTGTCGACCATGATCTCTCCTAATCTCAAAGCTTAGAGCCGCTCGGGTGTAATTGGCCGCAGCCAAAGAGGTAGCCTATATGGGTGTTTGGACTCTCCGGCGAAAAGCTATTAATTCTTGGGCTAATAGCTGTTTTTGTGCTGGGCCCAGATAAGTTACCGCACTACTCCAAGCAACTAGCAAACTTCATTAAGTCTTTGAAGAAAATGGCTGACGGTGCCAAAGGTCAGTTGCAATCTGAAATCGGTGAAGAGCTCGATTGGAAACAACTTGATCCAAGAAAATACGATCCACGAAGAATCATTCGTGAGGCCTTGGCCGAAACCGAAGCCCCCAAAACAGTAGCAACGCTGAACAAGCCAACTACGAGAGTGCAGCCAAGGTTAGCTGTGGGCGAAGTTGCCCCCTTTGATTCGGAAGCGACCTAAAGCTTCTTCATCACTTTCGCAAGAGCGTTCATTAAGGGCGCCATCTTGTTGTATTGGATAGCTCTGGATGGGAAATTAAGCAGTCCTGTTGCAATTCCAACGGTTCTAGCTTCGGTAAATCTCAGCAATCCGTAGTGACCATTTCTTCTTCCAACACCGGATTGCTTCATGCCACCCATAGGGGAGTCAATCGATGCCATCGAAGCGCGGTAACCCTCGTTGATGTTTACAGATCCTGCCATTAGGCGATTGGCAACTTTCTCGGCTAGTTTCACCGGTCCAACTACTGAGGCGTTTAGTCCAAGCTCGGTGTCGTTAGCTAGTTCTACAGCTTCGTCGATTGTGTCGTAACCGACAACTGCGATAAATGGGCCGAAGACTTCTTCGCGAGCTAGTCTCATTTCTGGCTTGATGTTGGTCATAACGGTCGGTGAGTAAAAGTAAGGTCCAAGCTCTGGAAGAGCTTTGGCACCAGCTAGCACTTTGGCTCCCTTGCTTACAGCATCAGAAACGTATTCTTCAACGCGCTTTAGTTGGTTGATACCGGTTAGGGTTCCCATGTCCATCTCGAAGTTGTCGCTCTTTCCGATTTTGAGTGAATTAACCCGGGATGCAAGTTCAACTTCGAAAGCTTCTTTTTGATTGTTTGGGATATAAACTCGCTCAATCGATACGCATAGCTGTCCTGAGTTACCAAAGGCTCCAGCAATAACCTTCTCGGCTGCGTCACCAAGTTTGGCACCTGGAAGAACAATGAGCGGGTTCTTGCCACCTAGCTCGAGTGAGTAACCAATCAATCTCTTGGCGGCGCGCTCGGCAACCATCTTTCCGGTCCTAGTTGATCCAGTGAACGCGACGTAGTCAACCGAGTCAGTGACCGCATTTCCAACAGTTGCCCCATCGCCAACCACGATTGTCCAGGCGCTATCTGGAATACCAGCTTCGATGGCTAACTTTCTGGCGTAAAGGGAAACAAGCGCTGTTTGGTTGTCAGCTTTTTGCACCACGGTGTTACCTGCCGCAAGTGCTGGCAGCACATCAAGCATCTGAAGGGCAAGTGGGTAGTTCCAAGGGGTGATGACTCCAACTACTCCAACTGGGGAGTAAGTGACGTAGGAACGGGTAACAAATGGTACACCTGAGTTGGTGATCTGCTTTTTTAGAACCTTCGGAGCAATCTTGGCAAAGTAACGGGTGGATCCAAGAGATCCAGCCACCTCTTCGAAAGCGTGAGCGCGAGCTTTACCGGTCTCAAGCTGCAATAGATCCATTAGCTGGTCTTGGTTTTTTAGCATCAGGTCATGCAGTGCAAATAAGGCCGCAGCACGAGCTTTGACTGGCATGGCGGCAAAAGCTGGCTGAGCAAGTCTTGCATCGGCAACTGCCTTGGCAACCTGGCCAACGCTTAGCTGCGGTAGGTCATAGATTTTTTTGCCGGTAGTCGGGTTCACAATTGTGACCTGCTCGGAACTTTCCGGAAGGTGGGATAAAAGACTAGGGATGCTGTATTCGCTCATGGTTATCATTCTACGAATAGATAATTACTTGGGATCCAGATTCAGCTTTCTACCAGCAAGTAAGCGACCCTGTTTGGCAATCGAGCTGGCAATCTTGTGAATCTCGGTGGCTGCAGCGTCTTGTGACGCACTGGCACAAAGTGGCTTGCCGGTGTCTGACCCCTCGCGCAAAGCTACCGATATCGGCACCTGGCCAAGTAGCGGAACGGCCACTCCAGACAGTGCACTCAATGACTTAGCAACTAGCTCGCCGCCGCCGGCTCCAAAAAGCTCAATTTTCTTGCCATCTTGTTCTAGGTAACTCATGTTTTCAATAACGCCAAAGATTGCCTGACCGGTTTGCAGTCCAACGGCTCCTGATCGCTCGGCAACCTCGCTGGCTGAAATCTGCGGTGTTGTGACAACAACTGTTTTCGCAGTTGGCAATAGCTGTCCAAGGCTAATTGCAACATCTCCTGTTCCAGGAGGTAGGTCGACTAGCAAAACATCCAAATCTCCCCAGAAGACATCGCTCAAGAACTGTTCGATGGCGCGGTGCAGCATGGGTCCGCGCCAAGCCACCGGCTTGTTGTCTTCCACGAACATCCCAATCGAGATCACTTTCACACCAAATGCCACCGGGGGCAAGATCAGCTCGTCAACTCTGGTTGGCTTTTCGGTTATGCCCAGTTGTGAAGGTATAGAAAAGCCAAAGATGTCGGCATCGATAAGGCCGACTTTTTGACCTTGGCTAGCCAGCGCTACCGCTAGGTTGGCGGTCAATGTGGATTTACCAACACCGCCCTTACCTGAGCCGATCAAAAAGATGTTGGTCAGGGTGTCTTTATCAAAAGGGTTATGACGCATGGGTTTGCCGCCACGAAGTTTCTTCTTTAGAGCATCCCGCTCTTCTGGGGTCATTACCGTGAGGCTCACGTTGACTTTTTGCACCCCTGGAATAGCTGCCACCGCATCGTGGGTTTCTTCTTCGATCCGTCTAGCCGCGGGGCAGCCAGTGATCGTGAGCTTGATTTCAACATCTGCGGTGCCATTTTGGAAGCTTACTTTTCCGACCATATCGAGCTCGGTCAAAGCAATGTGAAGTTCAGGGTCTATAACTTTTGAAAGAGCTTGATAGATCAGGGCCTCGGACACCCCTTAACTCTACGGACAGGCATGAGAGAATAGGTTCATGAGCCAGAAAAATGCACCATCCTCCCTGCCTGAAGGCGAAGTCGTTGGCCAGTTCAAAAATTACCTTGAAGCAGTAAAGGTAGTTGAACAGCTGGTTGAAAACGGTTTCCCGGCAAGACTTGTTTCAATCATTGGTTCCGACCTAAAAACGGTTGAGACCCTAAAGGGCAAGCTTGGCTACGGAAGAGTTGCACTCTCCGGTGCTGTTACCGGTTCCTGGATTGGACTATTTTTTGGACTGCTCTTTGGAGCTACCAGCACAACCGAGCAGGTGGTTGTTACAAACCTCAGTGCTGGAATAGTTATCGGTGCTGGAGTTGGAATGTTACTAAACGTGATTCGTTTTAGCATGACCAGAAACAAAAGAAGCTTTATCTCCGCCCAAGCCGTGGTTGCTAAAAAGTACGACGTGATTGTTCCAACCGGTCAATTAGCTGAGGCCAAAAAAGCCATAAAGGCAAGTAAGGCCACTGAGACCAAAAAACCAGCCACAAAAAAGCCAGCCTCTAAAAGCTAGCTAAGACTGGCCATCCAGGATTCAATCTCCGCTGGAGTTCTTGGAAGTTTGGCTGAAAGATTCTCAACACCGTCTTTGGTCACCAACACGTCGTCTTCGATTCTTACGCCAATTCCTCGGAAGCGCTCTGGGGCAAGTAAGTCATTTTCGTGGAAATACAAACCTGGCTCAATGGTGAAAATCATTCCCTCTTTGAGCTCGGCATCTAGATACATTTCTTTTCTTGCCTGAGCGCAGTCGTGAACATCCAACCCTAGGTGGTGGCTAGTGCCGTGAACCATCCAGCGCCTATGAAACTGCTTGTTAGCTTCAAGTGATTCTTCAGCGCTAACAGGCAGTATTGACCAACCGGCAACTTTGTGAGCAATCACCTTCATGGCAGCTTCATGGATTTCGCGGAACTTGATTCCCGGTTTTGCTACCGCAAAGGCCGCATCGGCAGCTTCCAACACTGCTTGGTAAATCTCAAGTTGGGCTTCGGAGTATTTGCCGTTTATCGGCAAGGTGCGGGTGATATCAGCCGTGTATAGAGAGTCCATTTCTATTCCAGCGTCAACCAAAACCACCTCGCCACTATTGACTGGCCCATAGTTAGTGATCCAGTGCAGGATGCAGGCATTTTTTCCAGCAGCAGCAATGGTGTCATAACCTAGGTCGTTACCTTCCAGTCTGGCTCTTGCAAAAAATGCAGTTTCGATGATTCGTTCCCCGCGTGAGTTCTTGGAAGCTTTTGGTAAAGCTTTCACGATGTCTTCGAAGCCTCGTATCGAGCTAGCAACGGCTTGACGCATCTGATCAATCTCGTAACTGTCTTTGACAAGGCGCAACTCCGAGACAAACTGCGCTAGTTCACTATCTTCAAGAGATGTGGTCTTTTTCTTATCTAGGTGAGCACTCAGGTCTTTGAGGTCGCGAGTTTCAATCCCCAGTAGCGAAGACACATCCTCCAGAGTGGGTCTAGCTCCCACCCAGAATTCACCGATAGCCGGGTTCGCAAAGAACTCGTTGGAGTCTTTGCCAGCTGTTGGGCGCAAAAACAGAATCTGGGTGGATTCTTTAGTGTCGATAACCAGCACAGAGTCTGGAACGGTTTCTGAACCCCAACCGGTTAGGTGCGCGAAAGCTGCGTGTGGTCGATAGCGATACTCGGTGTCGTTAGACCTTGTCTTGGGTGCACCAGCTTCGATCACCACAAGTTGGTTTGGAAACGCTGCAGCGACTTTGTCGCGTCTGGCTTTAGCAAAATCAGCAGCAGGGCTTTTAGTTATAGCTTTGTTTGAGCTTTCCTGCCAGCCACTTGAAATGTAATCAAGAAACTCTTTGCTGTTTGGAGTTCTGGAACGGTTTGTTCCCGTGCCCTCTTTTTTATCGCTAACCATTGAACTATTGTGTCATTCCAGCGCTGTCTTGGGCGTTGGGTAGTGTTGAGCTAACAGAACAGGGATTTTCATGGTCAAAATCGACCTCCACACGCACTCAACTAGATCCGATGGACTAGATACCCCTAGCCAGCTTGTGACCAACGCGGCTAAGGCCGGAATCAACGTTTTGGCGCTTACCGATCACGACACCGTCTCGGGCTGGGATGAAGCTAGATCCAAAGCCCTAGAACTTGGGCTGGGTTTTATTCCAGGAATCGAAGTAACTAGCGTTTCGGATATCGAAAGATTTGGCCGCACTATTCGAATTAGCGTTCACCTACTTGCTTACCTACCTGACCCAAACCACGAAGCACTTGCTGTGGTGCTGGGAGATACCGTTGCCACCCGCGAGGCAAGAGCAAGAGCAATTGTTGACAAGCTTTCGACGGAAATGCCGATCACTTGGGAGATGGTTCTAGATCACCTAGATAAAGGTGCAACCATTGGGCGCCCCGCTATTGCGGACACTCTGGTTACCATGAAAAAAGTTTCCGATCGAAGTGAAGCGTTTGATTACTACTTGGCTTCTGATGGCCCGTTCTATGTTTCACACTCGGCGGTTTCTACCGTTGAGGCAATTGAACTAATCGGTCTGGCCGGGGGAGTATCAGTTATTGCTCACCCACTAAAAGGCGTTGGGCCAGATACCAGCCCAGAAGATCTGCCGCTGAATCATTTCGAGGAAATGATTCAACGAGGCCTAGCGGGTATTGAGGTTTATCACCGCGACGTTCCAGAAGCTGCCAGATCTTGGTTGCTGGATTTAGCTTCGAAGCATGATCTTGTTGTTACCGGTTCTAGCGATTATCACGGTGTTGCCGGAAAACCGAATCAGTTGGGTGAGAACACCACAAGTCAAGAAATGTTAGATCGAATTGTGAAGCTGGGAACAGGAACTAAAGCTTCGCTTTAGCTATTTCCACCGCGGGTTCGATTCCGTGTTCTATTGGCAGTTGCTGCAGGACGATCAGTTCTTTTCTCACCGGAGCGCTCAGGTTTAGAGTCAGAGCCTCTTGACGGCCTAGAGCCTTTTTGTCCCTGCGGCCTGGCAGACTTCGGAGCTTCCACTCTCGTGCTTGCCTTTAGTCTTCCCTTGGTGCCAGCGGGAATGTTCATGTCAGTAAACAGATGTTCGGAGCTTGAGTAAGTTTCGGTTGGATCTGGTTGGCCGAACTTTAGCTCTAAGTTGATGTGGGTCCAGCGAGCAAGATCTTCCCAGTCCACAAAAGTCACGGCAATACCAAGGCGCCCCGCGCGACCGGTTCTTCCAACGCGGTGCAGGTAGGCCTTCTCATCTTCTGGCACTGAGTAGTTAACAACATGTGTCACATCGTCAACGTCGATACCACGGGCAGCAACCTCGGTAGCAACCAGGATGTCTTTTTTGCCGGAGCGGAAATTAGCCATCGATTTCTCTCTGGCTTCTTGGGACATGTCTCCGTGCAAGGCGCTTGCGTTGAACCCTCTGTCAATTAGCTCATCGGCTAGCTTGGCAGCCTGGCGCTTGGTGCGGCAGAAGATGATTGTCTTGCCACGGCCTTCGGCCTGCAGAATTCTTCCAACCACCTCGTCTTTGTCGAGCGCGTGTGCTCGGTAGACAAACTGCTTGATGTCGGCTTTGGTTAGCCCTTCATCAGGGTCGTTGACCCTGATGTGTACTGGCTTGTTTTGGTAGCGCCTTGCCAGAGAGACAATAGCGCCTGGCATGGTGGCTGAAAACAACATGGTCTGACGTGATTCTGGAGTGTAAGCAAAGAGTTTTTCAACATCCGGCAAGAAGCCAAGATCTAGCATTTCGTCGGCTTCGTCCAGCACCATGAACTGGATGTGTTTTAGATCAAGCTTTTTTTGCTTCGACAAGTCAATTAGTCGACCAGGAGTTCCAACAATGATCTGCGCTCCGGCATCGATTTCCGCAATTTGTCCTTCGTAAGCTTTTCCACCATAGATTGCGGCAACGGTAGTTGAGCGATTTGAGCAAGCGTGCTTTAGATCTTCTGCGACCTGGATTGCTAATTCTCTGGTTGGAACAACTACCAGCGCTTTGGCACCTTTTTCTGGATTCAGTCCAAGGGACTGAATAAGAGGTAGGCCAAAGCCTAAGGTCTTACCGGTACCAGTTTTGGCTTGGCCAATAATGTCCTGACCAGTTAGGGCAAGCGGTATTGCCTGCTCCTGGATTGGAAATGGACTGGTAATTCCTCGGCCCTCGAGGGCCTGATAGATATCTTGATCGATACCTAAGTCTTTGAAAGTCAAATTACTCCTATATGTGCTCTTCTTACTCTACTTGCCAAGGCGCTATCTCGTTTATGCTTGAAAGGTGTTTGAGTGGTTGAGATCCTTACGGAAAAAAGTCGGCAAGCTTGTTTTACCTGATCGTGAAGAGCGCTCCGCAAGAAACAAGAACAAAATCAATCTCAAGCCATACACGCCAGAACCTAAGGCTTACCTGGGCCAGCTCGCGTATCTGTTGCTTTCGAATTTTGAAATTCTTACCAATGAGCTCAAATATGCTCCAACCACTCAATACAAAGCTGAGCTAAGTGAAGCAGCTGCCAAGAGTTTTGAAAAATATCGCACGGTTTCAAAAAAGCTCTCAGGCTTGGGCGTTGATGTCACCGACTCGATGGATCCTTTCACTGAGCGAATCGACACTTTTCACTCCAGGACTTCAGGCGTTGATTGGTATGAGGCAATCATCAAGGTCTACCTTGTTTCTGGACTGCTGGATGATTTCTATAAAAGATTGGCTGTGGGCCTGAACTCGGAACTTCGCGAGTCGGTCGAGAAAGCGCTTTCTGATAAGACCTTTGAGAAATTCGCTCAGAAAGTTATCACCGAGGGCAAAGCCATGAACCCCGAGCTTGACTCGAGGCTGGCTCTTTGGGGCAGACGCCTTATGGGAGATGTCTTGCTGGAAGTTAGGGCAGCTTTTGATAATCGAAAGCTTGCGGGGATTGATAAGAGTGCGAGCCTGAGCGCTGAGCAAGAAAGAAAAGTAAACCTAGAGTCTTACTCCAAGATTGAGCCACTTATCAGCGAGATGATTGCAGCTCACTCGCTGAGAATGGATTCAATCGGTCTTGCTGCCTAATAGCGCAAGCTCATCTTTTTTGTGCCTTGACGAGGCTAGTAATTTTGGACCAAAATACATCGCCGCTGGCATGCTGAGCATCACGATGGACCAGATCCAGCCATCGGTATAACCAAAGCCCAAGACAGTAAGAAGTATCCAAAGAACAGAACCGGTTGCTAGGGCAATTGCGGTTGGCACAAAAGAGCCATAGCGATCAGAGTTGATGTTTACAGCTGGTGCCACCAGGGCCAAAACCGCTGCGTAAAAAACAATGAATAGAAACTCCATTAGGCGATGAACCCAACCCTTCTTGCTTCCTCCGCACCAAGCTCAAGATAAGTAATTGACTTGGTTGGGATCAAAAATACGTTGCCCTTGGAATCGGTCAGGCTGATCAGCTTGGCATCGGAGTCCATCGCAGAACGAATCGATGCCTCCAACTCCTTAGCGCTAGCGGAAGTTTCGAAGCTGAGTTCGCGAGCTGAGTTTTTGATGCCGATTTTGATGTCCATGACCAACCTTTCTAGTACTAGATTACGGCAGGAAAACTGTGGGCTAGACATCTATTGTCAGAAGGCTCGGGTATCTTGATTGATATGACCCAACCGAAGTTCGTGCCCCTTTCGCACATCGACTCGGTCAGGGACCTTTCTCTTGATAGCAGCCAGCTTCAGGCGGTGAACTTGCCCGCCGAAGCGGTAGTTACCGTTATTGGCTCTCCGGGCTCAGGAAAAACCAGTTGCCTCAAAGCTCGCTTTTTGCATCTAGTTGATAATGGTGCCAAGCCAGAACAAGTGGTTGTGATTGCTCAAACTAGAGATAGCGCGAATCTGTACCGCGATCAGTTAGCGCTCGAATTACAAAGCGCAACCGCTGGACCGGTTGCCAAAACTCTAACCAGCATGGCCTTTTCGATACTGGTCGATAAAGCGCGCAAATCAAATGCTCCAAAGCCCACATTGCTAAGCGGTAGCGAGCAAGATGCCATGCTGCAAGAAATTATCAAGAATCTAGACCCTGAAATTTGGCCCAAGCAATTAGATGCCACCGTTAGATCGCTCACTGGCTTTAGAACTGAACTTCGAGATCTAATTGCTGTTGCCATTGAACATGGCATCACTGCTGCCAAGTTAGCCGAGTTCGCCAAAGACCAGAACGTTTCGCAGTGGCAAGCAGCCAGCATCGTTTTTGAAAAGTACCTAGAGCAACAAAACTCAGCTGAATCACAAAGGTACGATTCAGCTTCTTTGCTTCGAGAAGCAGCCCTGGTAGTTGCAAGTCCGACAGATCTCCCAGAATCGATTAGCTCAATCAAGACCTTGCTAGTTGATGATGCACAAGAGCTAACTCCAGCTGCTGCCGAGTTTATCTACGCACTTACTCAAAAAGGAGCCGGGGTTAGCTTTTTTGGAGACCCGGATGTAGCAACCCTTAGTTTTAGGGTGGCTAATCCAAAAGCGATGATCTTGCTCGCAGAGCGAATAGCAACTTCGAAGTCCGTAACTGCCCAGACTATTTATTTGGAGCCTAAACACGTTGTTCGGCCAGCGGAGATCTCACTAGCTTTGGCTAAAGTCAGCTCCCAAATAGAAGTTGCTAGAGCTGGAAGACAACGCAAAGGCCTGGCCACTTCCTCTAAGGAACAAGTAGCTGGTGAGGCCCTGGCCGCCAAAGTCTTTCGCTCGCGCACCGATGAACTTGCCTATGTTGCGGGGGCGCTTAGAAGAAGACACCTGTTTGATGGAATCGCCTGGTCGAACATGGCGGTTATTGCAAGAAGCAGACCAGAACTTGATGCGCTAGCACTGGTTTTGAGCTCACATTCGGTTCCGGTTCGAGTATCGGGAACTGCAACTGCCTTGAAATCAGATCATGCTGCAGGACAGCTGCTACAGCTCGCAGCGGTTTGTCTATCTCATGAGCCACTGACTTTTCCCCAAGCTGAGCAACTTCTTTTGTCTGAATTCTGCGGGCTGGATGCGCTATCGCTACTTCGCCTCAAGCGATCTCTTCGCAGAGCCCATGAGGACTTAGAAGTAACTAGTGACGAGATATTGCTTGCAGCAATTTCAGAGCCGGCACTGATTGCCCAGGTTAGATCACAAGAGGCTCGTAAGGTGGAAAAATTCATTGGTCTAATTGACCAAACTAGAGCACTAGCTAAGGAGCCAGAGTCAACCACCGAGGCCGTGCTTTGGAATCTAATTTCTGGCACATCACTGATGGATCGCTGGGTTGTTGCCTCGCGCGGGGTTTCAGAGTTAGCGATGCAAGCGGGAAAGAATCTTGATTCGGTGATGGCACTTTTTGCAGCCGCTGCTAGATTCACCGAACGCAATCCAGATAGTAGTCCGCTTGATTTTGTGTTGGACCAACTCGCGCGCGAGATTCCAGAAGATAGCTTGGCGCTAAACAACTTCTCTGGCGAATACGTTTCGTTGTTGACGCCTTCTGGATTGATTGGCAGAGCTTTCGACACTGTTGTCTTGCCTGGTCTTATCGAGGGAGTTTGGCCCAATCTAAAGCCCAGGTCCTCTCTTTTGGGAGCGCAAGCACTGGATGCTTTAGCTAGCGGTGAGATCGAGAACACATCAGAGCTAACCATGTCCGAACTATCTGGTGAGCTTCGAATGTTCAACAAGGCCTTAGGTGCTGCAAGATCCAAAGTGTTGGTTACTGCAACCGATCAGGAAGAAGAGCAGATCTCGCAGTTTTTGACTCTGGTAAATGGCAGCATCCCAGAAACCGAGAGTGCGATCCCTAGATCTCTAACCCTGCGCTCACTAGCTGGCGACATGCGTCGCGAATTAGCTAGCGGATCGGGGGATAGCGTCGAGCTTGCGATGGGACTTGCCAGGCTAGCCTCGGCTAATGTTCCAGGCACTGACCCATCAAGTTGGTATGGCCTGTTGCCAATATCAACCGAGGAGCCACTCACGGATCTAGCAACTGACTTGGTTCCGGTTAGACCTTCTCAGCTTGATAGTTATCTAAAGTGTCCGCTGCACTGGTTCTTGCAAAACCATGGCGGACGGACAGATTCCTTCTCGGCCTCTCTTGGAACCTTGGTGCACGAGGTGTTCGAGCTCAGCAGATCTTCTGACCGGGCTGAATTACAACAACTTACCGACTCACGCTGGCACAGTCTTGAATTTGAAGCTGACTGGTTAGAAGAACTCGGTAAAAGGCGCGCCAACAAGATGCTTGCAAACTTGGCTAGCTATTTGAAGAAGTTCGAAGAACAAGGCTCGGTTGTTTTGGGCAGGGAGCAAAACTTCCGCTTTGAATTTGATCACGTGAGAGTCCAAGGTCAGGTGGACCGCATCGAACAACATGAAAATGGCACCATCATGATTGTTGATCTAAAGACCAGCAGTCAAGCTCCGTCTGAAGCCGACACCGCATCAAACCCACAGCTAGCGCTATACCAAATGGCACTTTTAGAAGCTGGCTTCGAATCGATTGGCAAGATCAATGAAGATCAGCTTGCTGGTGCGAAGCTACTAATTGTCGGTGGAGACAGCTACACCGAGCGTTCACAACCAGCAATGACTCAAGAAACTTCAGCAAATTTCAAGAAGCTGCTTTTGGAAACAACCCAGGGCATGGCAAAGCAAGTTTTTGTATCACAGCTTTCTAACCACTGCGAGGCAGACCGCGAATACGGAACCTGCAAGCTGCACCTAACTCGGGCGGTGTCCTATGTTGGCTAAGTACTCGGCGGCTGAGATATTCAAGGTAGTAAAAGGTAGGGAGCTTTCCCAAGAAAAAATCGATGCCATCGAACAAGCTGCCCTTGATTCACCAAGCCTGGTTGTTGCTGGAGCTGGAAGTGGTAAGACCGAATTGCTTGCCGTTAGAGTTCTTTGGCTTGTGGCGAACGGGTTTGCAAGACCCGAGCAGATCCTGGGGCTTACTTTCACCAAAAAAGCTGCTACCGAACTATCAAAAAGAATCTACGAATCGCTATTGAAACTTCGTGATTCGAGCTTCTGGCCAGAGGATCTGGAGTTTGATTTTCAAGCGCCTACTATCTCCACCTACAACGCCTTTGCCAACCAAGTATTTCGCGACAACGCCCTAGCGCTGGGCTACGAGTCAGATGCCACGCTGATTAGCGAAGCAACTGCTTTTCAGCTGGCTCGTGAGGTTTGCGTTCGTTATGGCTCGGATATTTCTGGAACGCTAAGTGATTTAGAGCTAAACATCGATTCATTGGTTGAAAAAGTCATCGAGTTAGCCAGAGCCCTAAATGACAATGGCCAAACCGCAGGCAACCTACAGAGTGAAATTGCGCGAACTGTAGATCACATCTCAAGGCTTCCCAAAAAAGCTGGTGAAGAGGTCAGTTCCAGATTTGCTTATGTCGACACAATCGTTGAAGAGCTAAAACCAGCCCCCTTGATTGCAGAACTGGCTGAGATTTTCCAGAAGGAAAAGAAACTGCGATCCATGGTTGATTACTCCGACCAGGTGGCACTTGCTCTTCGGGCAGTTACCGAGTTTCCAGATGCTGCAACCAGTATTCGCGAGAGCTTTAGTCAGGTAATGCTCGATGAATATCAAGACACTTCGGTGTTACAAACCAGGTTGTTAGCAACCCTATTTGCAAAAAGATCGGTGTTCGCGGTGGGGGATCCGAACCAGTCAATCTACGGCTGGCGCGGAGCAAGCGCATCAAACCTTGACGAGTTTGGTATTGATTTTGGAACTGCCAAGAACTTTAGCCTGAGAACCAGCTGGCGTAACCCGATTCAAGTTTTAGAAAAAGCCAATGAGATCTCCGCGCCACTTGCCAAGCAGGCAAGCTTTGAAACTCCAAAGCCTTTGGAGCAGCGAGTGCTTCCTGTGAAACTTGAGGCCATGCCCGATGCGCCTAACGGTGAAGTCCAGGTTCGCTTTTTAGAAACCATCGAGCAAGAAGCCCAAGCGATTGCAGAGTGGTTCAAGCCAGAGCTAGCCAAAGGATCGAGCTGTGCGGTGTTGATGCGCAAGCGCTCAGCTATGGCTCTATTTGTTGAGACGCTGCAGTCCAATGGCATTGAAGTAGAGGTAGTTGGACTCGGTGGATTACTAGAACTTCCAGAAATTGTTGATTTGGTATCTGCTTTGAAGGTTATTCAACGTGTAGATGCCGGAAGCGAGTTAATCAGGCTACTTACCGGGGCAAGATGGCGCATCGGGGCAAAGGACATAGATCGACTCTTTGTTATTGGAAGAAAGCTCTCTGGTCCAAGACAAGAAGGCCCCTTCCGCCAAGAGCTCACCATTGTTGAAGCTCTCGACGAGGTAACCAGTGAGAGCCTTGAACTTCTGTCAGAGTTTTCCCCAGAGTCGCTAAGGCGATTACGTGATGCGGCTACCTTGTTTAGAAACCTTCGGTCGGCAACGTCACTCCCTTTAGCTGACTTTGTTCGGGTCGTTGCCGAAGAGCTTTGGTTAGATATTGAGCTTCGAGCAAACCCAAAGCTCAAAAACCCGATGGCTCAGCTCGAGTCCTTCTATGAAACAGTTGCAGGCTTTGGCCAAGCTAGCGCAGCTTCACAACTTGGTGCGTTTTTGAACTGGTTGGACTATGCCGCAAAGAGAGAAAGATTCGAACTACCAAAGTCGAACCCAGCAGCAGGGGTCGTACAAGTGCTCACGGTTCACGCAGCTAAGGGTTTGGAGTGGGACTATGTTGCTGTTCCAAATCTTGTGGAAGATGATTTTCCAAGCAAACCGCGATCAATTTCCGGTTGGCTTTCTGGAGCGGAGCTGCCGTATCCGCTTCGAGGAGATGTCAGATCATTGCCGGTGTTTGACTATGAGGCAACTAGAACACAGAATGATATAAAAGCAGCCAAAGATCAGTTCCGCGCAGATAACAAAGAACATCAACTTCGCGAAGAGTATCGCCTCATTTATGTTGCAATTACGAGAACCAAGCAAGCCCTGCTACTAACAGGTTCTTATTGGAAACCAGGAAACACGGGATCTAGAAAACCCTCGCGCTTTCTAGAGCAGTTAGCCGGTGAAGGTTTTGAGTTTCCGGAGATTAACAGCCAAGCAAATCCTCTTGATCTGGAACCAAAAACAGCCAGTTGGCCACTTGATCCCGTTGGTGAGAAGTACTTAACAGTATTGAAGCAAGCGGCCGAGAAGGTTCAGCAGGCAACAAAGCAGTTAGCCGATTCAGTAAGCGATCCAAAACAAAGCAGCGTTCAAGAAGAAACTGACTTGTTACTGAAAGAACAAGACGATCGAATTGCACGGTTATCGGTTGTGGATCTGCCGGTTCGAATACCAGCATCCAGGTTCAAAGAGTTCGTCAAGGATGTTGACAGCATTGCTGCCAAGTACTTGCGACCCACCCCTTCAAAGCCCTATCGCGCAACTCGAATCGGAACCCAGTTTCACTCTTGGGTTGAAGACTTTTTGGTAGCCGAGATTGACCAGACAAGTTCTACCGCGGTTGGCGAACTGGCAGAGATATTTAAAGACTCTAGGTTTGCAAACCTCAAGGATTCGGAAATTGAGTTAGAGATTAACCTGACCCAAGGCGTGAACACTTTTGTTTGCAAGCTAGACGCGGTTTTCAAAGTGGGGACCCGCTATGAAATCGTGGATTGGAAGACAGGCTCGCCTCCAGAATCTAAGGAGCAAGAGCAGGAAATGATCTTGCAGTTGGCGCTTTATCGGTTTGCTTACTCGAAGCTTCGTAATGTTCCGGTTGACCAAATTGATGTTTGTTTCTATTTTGTGGCTGATAACACTGAGCTAAGACCTGAGGTTGTGCCAGGACCAGAAGAGCTTATGAAGCTTTGGGAAAAGGTATTTAGCTAGAACAGTTCGTTGTTTTTGACTGGGTTAGAGGTTGCTTCCTGGGCACGGCGTTGCTGAGCAATCTCGGTAGCTAGTGGAGCAGCCGCAATCCGTTCAGCTTTCCCTGATTCGACTTCTTCGGTTAGCACTAAAAGCATTCCCACAGCGTCTTCGATGATCTCTTGGCTGCCCTGCGAGTAACCGTGCAGTAACCATCGGGCAAGTTCTAGTTCGCTATACAAAAGCGCTCGTGACCATAGGTTTACATCAGCGCCTGGTCTAGCTTCGAAGTAACGAGCGATCACGCTCCTAGCAAGCTCAGTTGTTGCTCCACCTAACACCCAAGCAAGGTCTTCGGCTGGGTCTGAAATTCTAAGCCCGCTCCAGTGCAGAACTCCGGATACTTTGCCATCAAGTTCTAGAACGCTGTGACCGTTGATTGCACCGTGCACCACGGTTGGCTGGTAGCGGAACATGCTGGAGTCTTCTAATGCAGTTTCCCAACGCTGCAACAGAATTGGTGGAACCTTGCCTGTTTGGGCAGCCCGGTCCAATTCCATGATGCGGTACTTCAGGTTTTGCTGCGGGTCGAGTTCTGGGAATCCAGATTTTTGCACCAATTCGTGCGGCAGGTTGTGAATTGCGGCAATCGCAAAAGCGATGCTGGCAGTTAATCCTGAAACTGGATCTACCCGAGATAGCTCAATTGAATTGCCATATACAAAGTCAAAAACCAGGGCGCGCTCACCGTCAGAATCCTTAGTGTCGCCGACCAGTTGTCCAATTTGAAAAGGAAGATTTTGTCGCACTAGGGACGAAAAGCACTTCAGGGCTCTAATCTCAGCTTCGAGTTCTGTGCCAGCGGTTGGGCTGTTAGCCATCCGAACCACGAAGTGTTCGCCGCTCTTGGCGGTTAGTAGGGCTGCATCAAAAGCACCTGATTGTCCAGCGTCCAAGTGCTTTACCTGTGCGAAGTCAAACTGCGGAACTGCGTCTTTAGCCAGTGCCGCTAAAATCAAGGGTGATCTAGCCATAAATTTAGGTTAGACAACATTGCCCAAACTATTCAGTATCGCCACGCGAGGATAAAGTGACCGAAATCAAGCTCCCACCCCTTGCTCGCTGGGAGCTCGATAGAGACTACTTATCTAGGTCAAGACCAGAGCTATTCGATGAGCTCTGGAGTCTTGAGACTACCCGCGTACTTGCGATGCATCGCGGAAGAGTTCTCCTACGGGCAGACTCTGAAACACCAAAGCTGAATCTAATGACAGTAGATCAAGTCCCCACAGCAAATCTCCGGGTCTACCTGGGAAAAACCACTTCGGCAACCTCCCATGAAGCCAACGGGGCTGCAATTGTTCTGGCAATTGTTAACGAGAACTCCGCGAATCAAATTGAGCCAGATGGTTCGAAATGGATTGGTCTTCGAAGACTCGGCGCAGAGCTAGCTGATCGAGATGCTGGATTGTTCACCCAAGCTTTGGCGCTTTATAACTGGCATGAAACCAACCAGCACTGTCCAAAGTGTGGGACACCAACAGTTATCGAACAGGGCGGCTGGGCCAGACGCTGCTTCAAAGACAACAATGAAATCTTTCCGCGAACCGATCCAGCAATAATTGTTGCCATCACCGATCAGCAAGATCGAATCCTGCTTGGCTCTCAAGGCACCTGGGAACACAATCGCTGGTCTGTTCTTGCCGGCTTTGTTGAGGCTGGGGAATCTTTAGAAGCTGCCATAGTTCGAGAAATGAAAGAGGAGTGTGGCCTGGAGGTATTCGACATCCAGTATCTGTATTCCCAGAGCTGGCCGTTTCCACAGTCACTAATGCTGGGCTTTAGCGCCAAGGCTGACTCAAGCATTGAGTTCTTACCCGATGGCGAAGAAATAGTGAAACTGCGTTGGTTCTCCAAGGCGGAAATAGCAGCGGAAGCGAAATCACTTTTGCTACCAAGTGGTTCAACTATCTCTAGGTCTCTAATTGAGCTTTGGTACGGTTCCCAAATTGATTCAGCGGCTGAAGAAGCAAAAAATGGCCAACAGTAGCGCGGAGCAGGTTCTAGAAGGGCTAGATCCGAATCAAAAAGTTGCTGCTCAATCTCTAGTTGGCCCGACGGTGATTTTGGCCGGTGCTGGAACTGGAAAAACTAGAACAATTACTCACCGAATTGCCTACGGAATTGCCACTGGACACTTTGCTGCCAATCGCGTGCTCGCACTTACCTATACAAATCGCGCAGCAGGGGAGTTGCGAGCAAGACTTCGGCAGCTTGGCGTGGGAGCCGTTTCGGTAAGGACTTTTCACGCCGCGGCACTTGCTCAGTTGGAATACTTTTGGCCACAGCTAGTTGGTGTTCCAGCACCTTCAATTCTTGACTCCAAAGCGAAACTTATTGGGCAAGTTGCCAAAGCCATGTCAATCAATTTGGACCAAGCAGCTCTTAGAGATCTCGCGAGTGAGATTGAGTGGCGAAAGTATTCGATGCTTTCGATGGAGGAGTATGCTCTGCTGGCTGATTCCAGGGCTCAGTTAGCCGGGCTTAGCTTTGCTAAGAATCTTGAAATTCAGCAAGGCTACGAACAGGAAAAAATTCGGATGCAGCGTCTTGATTGGGAAGACGTTTTGATTTTGACCCTGGGGCTACTAAAAGCCGAACCTAGAGCGCTGTCTCACGTTCAAAGTCAATATCGCTTTTTCACAGTAGATGAGTACCAGGACATCTCTCCTTTGCAGCACTCTCTGTTGGATCAGTGGCTTGGCTCTCACGCCGAGCTTTGTGTTGTTGGGGATCCGAACCAGACTATTTATTCGTTTACTGGCGCCAGCAGTGAATTTCTGCGCAGCTTCCCGGATCGATTCCCAGGAGCCACCGTGGTGGATCTGATCACCAATTATCGATCCAGCAAACAAATAGTTGCCTTTGCTAATCGATTAACAAGCGACTCGTTGTTGGGCGGCGATCTCGAAGCAGCAGGAGGTGCTGGCACAGCCCCAACAATCGATAGCTTTGATTCTACAATCGCCCAAGCCAAAGCAGTTGCCAAAGCTATCAACGAAGCGATTCAAGCCGGGGTTCCCAGAAGCGACATCGCAGTTTTATATCGAATCAACAGTCAGTCCGAAGAATTAGAGCGTTCTCTTGATGATTTAGGTATTGCTTACCAACTAAGAGGAGGCGAACGGTTTTTTGCTAGACCAGAAATACGCACCGCCGTGCAGCTGATTCGAGCTGAAGCACTTTCGCCTTCTGGTAAACCTCTTGATCATGCAGTAAGTGACATTGTTCGATCTCTAGGTTGGCAACAGCAAAGACCAACGCAGCAAGGCGCTGTTGCAACTAAGTGGGAAGCTTTGAATGCTTTGTTATCCATGGTCGATGAACTACCGGAGGGATCAGGCATCAAAGAGTTCGCTCTGGAATTAGCCGATCGTGCACACTCCCAGCATGAGCCAACCCAAGAAGCAGTTACGTTATCCACCATTCACGCTGCCAAGGGATTGGAGTGGCCAATGGTTTTCATAATTGGCCTAAACGAGGGTTACTTACCTATTACTTACGCGAAGACAGACGCCGCAATTCAAGAAGAGAAAAGACTTCTTTATGTGGGAATTACCAGAGCCAAAGCTCAACTGAGATTGTCATTCGTGAATCAAGACAAGGGAAGAGACCGCTCAGTTTCGAGGTTCATTGCCTTGTTGCAATCGGGTTTAGCCCAGTAAGTCCCTAAGCGCCGCATCAATTTCGTCATCTGGGTTTTGCTTTAGGGCACGTTCTATCAACTTGGCTGGATCTTTGATGTCTTGCTCAGTAGGAAGCAAATCCGGATGCGACCAAATCGCATCTCTTTTTTCTAGACCAACTGCATCGGTTACCTGCTGCCACATCGAAGATGCCTCGCGAATTTTTCTTGGCCGCAGCTCTAATCCAATCAGTGTCAAGAAAGTTCGCTCGGCTGGACCGATTGAGGCACGCTTTCGTCTCATGGTCTCGGCAATAGCTAATGATCTTGGAAGTCGCTTGGTGGCAGCTTGGGTAACACAGTCAACCCAACCTTCGATTAGTGCAAGCACTGTTTCAATGCGCTCCAGTGCTCTGGTTTGTGAATCGGTTCTTGGGGCAATCAGAGCACCGGATTCCAGAGCTTTTTGGATATTGCCAATTTCGGAAGGGTCAAATCCTTCTGAGAGCTCAACAATTTTGGTGTTGTCGATTGTAATTTCGCTGGCGTAGGAAGTTATGAGATTCACTATGTATCCTCGAAGCCACTTGCTGTGCTTGAAGAGCCTGGAGTGAGCAAGCTCGCGCACCGCTAGGTAGATGTAAACCTGATCAGCTTCTTCTTCTAGGGAGTTTACAAAGTTCGCGAGGTTTTGCGCCACGAAGGCTGGCCTTGCTTCTTGGAAGATTGGCAAGCCGATATCTCCACCGCTTAGCACTTCCTCAGATAGCTTTCCAAGAGCTTCGCCGAGCTGCATCGCAAACATAACTGAACCGGCGGATTTCATGATGCCGCTTGCTTGCGAGAGCATGCCGGCAAATTCCTCGGGAAGATTTTCTTGGAAGTTCTCGGTTAGCGCTATCGCCATGCGCTCTGCTACCGGGGTTGCAAGATCCCTAAAGAGCCCAATTGAGTCTGCTACCCAAAGTTCTCTTGAAAGAAGTTTTGGTTCTATAGAAATTGGACCTAGATCTGTTGCTTCATCGAGCCATAAATTTCCAGTTGCCGTCGAAGTATTGATTGAACGGCCAACTGACTCTGGAACGGCAACGGTGTTTTTTGCAGAGATTTTTCTGGCCTGGGTTTGAACTAGATTCCAGTTCACACCTTCTGTTTGACCACCCGGAGCAATGGCAGCGCCGATCTGAGTCAGCATTTCTTGCAGCGCCTTCGGGTCAATGGGTAATCCTGCTGCTTTGGCCAGTTGCTCAGGATCTAGTGGTTGACCGGATAGGAACTTGCGCAGCATGGCCTCAAAGTCTTCGGGCTCTTGCCGGTTATCGTTCACTTCAGTACCTCTTCGCTCTGATTCAAGGCTACTTCCTCTCGTTGCCTAATCTGCCTGAACAATTGCTTTGCTTGCTGAGTGTTCGCCGAGAGCGTGGAAATTTGGGGCAGGTTGGCTAGTGGGCTCACTTAGGCTAATCGGAAGGCTTACAAATCAAGGCGGGTATGACTTTTTTCCAGCGACGCAAAACTAGTTCAAAATCTAGCGAACGCGCCAAGAGCGCAATCACGTTCTTTACTGTGGTGACCTTTGCCGCGGGTTTTCTAATCTTGGCGCTACTGCCAACGCCTTACCTAATCGAAAGAGCTGGCCCGACTTACGACGTTTTGGGTGAAGTTGATAATGAGCCAGTGATTTCAATTTCCGGCGCCCAAAGCTACGAGTCCGAAGGAATGCTAGAGGTGCTAACCGTAAGCATCGTTGGAAGGCCGGAGAACACTCCAAACTGGATTGAAATTGGATTTGCTTGGCTAGACGAATCTCAGGCGGTTGTGCCAGTTGAGCTGCTCTATCCGGATGATCGGACCACTGAAGAAATTAGATCCGAATCCAGCGCGATGATGGAAGTTTCCCAGCAAGACGCTATTGCTGCAGCACTGAATTACCTGGGTTACGAAACGCCAAGGCAGGTATACATCGCCGAGGTAGTGGCAGACGCTGCAGCAAGCGGAAAGCTGGTCGCAGGCGATTTTGTGTTATCCATCAACTCTGAGCCGATCGAGGATCTTGAACAGCTAAAGGGAATAGTTACTAGCTGGGACGAAAAAGCACCACTCTCGGTTGTCGTTGACAGGAACGGACGGGAATTCACAAAGGAAGTTTCTCCAATCAAAGACGCCGAGGGAAACTTCAGGCTTGGGATTTTGGTTGGATACAAATATGACTTTCCTATAGAGGTAAATCTCCAGCTAGGAGATGTTGGTGGCCCATCCGGCGGCATGATGTTTGCTCTTGGGATTATTGACCGACTTACCCCAGGGGATCTAACAGGTGGCCTGCACGTTGCGGGAACTGGCACCATTACCCAATCTGGCGAAGTTGGCCCAATTGGTGGCGTGGTGCAGAAGCTATATGGGGCATCACGCTCTGGAGCAACCGTGTTTTTGGCTCCAGCTGCTAACTGCGACGAAATTGTCGGAAACGTCCCAGATGGCTTGCGGGTAGTTAAAATAGAGACACTACAACAAGCACTCGACGCTTTAGAAAAGCTTTCGGCCGATGAGCAAGTGGCATCTTTACCAAGTTGCACGAACTAGAAAAACAGGAGAATCATGACCCAAGCTGCTAACCAAGGCATTCCAAGACCGAACATATCCCCGTCGACAATCGCCATTGGAATAGTTGTTGTAATTGGTGCCATCTTGCTAAGCGTTGCTGGTTTATACACCGACGTGTTGTGGTTTGACCAACTTGGATTCTTGAGCGTACTAAGCACTCAAATTTTTGCGCAGAGCGCTCTGTTCACCGTTTCAGCTTTGGCATTTACGCTGATCACCGGATTGGGCCTGTGGCTAGCTTTTAGGTTTAGACCGGTATATCTCAAATTTGCTGACGAGAGATCTGCTTTTGAGCAGTATCGCCAGCTAGTTGACCAATTGAGAAAAGCGGTCATGATTGGTGTCCCACTAGCTCTTGGAGCTTTAGCTGGTTTGGCAGTAGCGCCAAACTGGGGGATTGTCCTTAGCTATTTGAACCGGACTCCTTTTGGTGACACAGACCCGCAGTTTGGTTTGGACATTTCCTTTTACATCTTCGAGCTACCGTTTTACATCGGCCTGGTTGGATTCCTATCCGCTGCATTCCTGATTGCACTTTTACTTGCAGCCGGTGTTCACATCATTTACGGAAGCATTAAATTCAATGGTCGCGAAACCTTGGTTTCAAGGGCAGCGCGCATTCAAATTGGCTTAACCGCGTTTTTATACCTTCTTACTCAAGGTGCATCGCTTTGGTTGGATCAGTACAGCACTTTGACTAGCTCAGCAGGACTCTTTACTGGCGCAAGCTATTCGGATGTAAATGCAGCAATTCCAGGTTCGCAAATCTTGGCACTTATCTCTGTTGTAGTTGCCCTGTTGTTCTTGGTCGCAGCTTTTGTTGGCAAATGGCGTCTTCCGGTTGTTGCCACCGGCTTGATGGTTGTTAGCTCGCTGATCCTTGGAGGCCTATTTCCTTGGGCGGTTCAAACTTTCCAGGTAATTCCAAACGAACGAGTTTTGGAGTCTCCTTACATTCAAAGAAACCTAGATGCCACCTCTAAGGCTTTTGGTATCGACACCGTTGAGCGGGTTGAATACAACGCCGTTGTTGACGCTGAGCCAGGAGCCCTGCGAGAGGATGCCGAAACCACAGCTTCAATTCGAATCTTGGACCCGGCTCTAGTTAGCTCATCATTTAGACAGCTCGAGCAGTTCCGTCAGTACTACAACTTCCCAAACCAGCTAGATGTTGGTCGCTACGAGATCGATGGAAAGGTTCAAGATACCGTTTTGGCGGTTCGTGAACTAAACCAGGCCGGTCTTGGAGACTCGCAGTCTTGGTACAACAACGTGGTTGTTTACACCCACGGATTCGGTGTTGTTGCCGCTTACGGTAACCAGCGCACCCCGGATGGAAAACCAGTATTTATGCAATCTGGTATCCCTTCGGTTGGAAAGTTGGGAGATTACGAGCCGCGGGTTTACTTCGGAGAAAGCTCCCCAACTTATTCGATTGTTGGAGCAGCATCTGGCTCAGAACCTCTAGAGCTAGATTTCCCAGCCGGTGAGGGTGAGAGTGATCAGACCTACAACACCTTCTCAGGCTCCGGTGGTCCAATGATTTCTGGAATCATTCCACGCCTTGCCTACGCTCTGAAATTCCAGAGCGAACAGATTCTGTTATCTGATGCCATCAACGCTGAGTCTCAGATTCTTTACAACCGCAACCCGCGTGAGCGCGTTGCCGCTGTTGCACCATTTTTGGAGTTGGACTCAGATCCGTATCCAGCAATTATCGACGGTCAGGTTCTATGGATTGTTGACGGTTACACAACCTCGAACAACTATCCATATTCCAGATCTGAGGATCTAGCCCAAGCCATTGCCGACGCTAATTCACCGAGTGTGTTGCTTCGTGGCGAAGCCAACTACATCAGAAACTCCGTGAAGGCCACCGTCAATGCCTACGACGGAAAAGTGACGCTGTATGAATGGGACGAGAAGGATCCAATCCTGCAGACCTGGAAAAGGGTATTCCCAGACACCATTCGCCCAATGAGTGAAATGTCGGGAGAACTACTTTCCCACGTTCGTTACCCAGCTGATCTATTCAAGGTTCAGCGTTCAATCTTGGGTAGCTACCACGTTGAAGATGCTGGAGCTTTCTACTCTCAGCAGGATGCTTGGATGACACCTAATGATCCAGTTGGTGGCGCAGGTGTTGGAACCTTGCAACCTCCTTACTATTTGACAATGCAGGTGCCAGGTACTGACGCTCCGGATTTCTCGCTGTATTCGACATTCATCCCTCGCTCCACAGGGGAAGCATCGAGAAACGTGCTAACTGGTTACTTCGTGGCCAATTCTGATGCTGGAACTACAGCTGGAAAGAAGTCCGCAAACTATGGAACGCTTCGGCTTCTGACTCTTCCAAAGAGCACGATTGTTCCAGGACCTGGTCAGGTGCAAAACAACTTCAGCGCCGATTCCAAGGTTTCTCAGCTTCTGAACATTTTGAGACAGGGATCAACCAGGGTTCTAAACGGAAACCTGCTGACTCTGCCAGTGGGTGGTGGATTGCTTTACGTGCAGCCGGTTTACATCCAGTCCACGGGTGAAACCAGCTACCCGCTATTGCAAAAGATTTTGGTCGCTTTCGGTGATCAAATCGCTTTCGAAGACACTCTTGATGAAGCGCTAACGGTTCTGTTTGGATCTTCTGGAATTCCAGACGAAACAGACCCAGTTGACCCTGCAGATCCAGGTGCTGAGCCAACTGATCCAGAAGCTCCAACCAATGGTTCGGATGCGTTAGCTACCGCTTTGCAGCAAGCACTTGAGGCCATTCAGGAAAAAGATGCCGCTATGGCAGCTGGTGACTGGACCGCATTTGGCAAAGCTGAAGAAAAGCTTCGGAAAGCAATTGAGGCAGCGCTGTCAGCAACTCCATAGTGCACTGGCAGCAACTGTTCAAAAGTGGTAGATTGAAACTTCGCCGCGGGGTGGAGCAGTTCGGTAGCTCGCCGGGCTCATAACCCGGAGGTCGTAGGTTCAAATCCTGCCCCCGCAACCACTTAGAAAAACCCCACCCATTCGGGTGGGGTTTTTTGTTGTGCATAAGTTCTGCGCTAAAAAATGAACGTATTTATGGTTTTGCGTATGTCAATTACTTCCAAACTTGCAATTACGCTTTCTTGCTTGCTAATTACCTCAGCCTTCGTGTTTGTTGAAGCCCCAGTTGCAATGGCTTGTTCCACTGGCGGGTCCGGAAGTTCTGGTGTTTCTCATGGATCTGCCATGCATTCGGGTTCGGTGACAGTTTGTGTGGGGGTTCAAACAACCACCCCAGCGGTAACTACTCCAACCGCACCAAAACCATCTAGTGGTATAACTCTCAAGCCAGTTGCGAAGCCAGTTTGTCCAACTGCTGCCCAGCGCAAGCAAATGCCAAAGTCTCCAGATGCTGCAGAGCGCTGGGTCAAGTCCGTTTGCGCTCCAAGCAAACCAACCGCTTCCAAGCCGGCTTCGCCGCCACCAGTGAGTTTTACTCCCGCAGCGACCAGCTTTGCTAGCGCTGCCGTTTCTTTCTCACCAAATCCGCTCAAGGCATCTGTCTATCCGGCATTGCAGCTCCCCGCTGGTGAGGCATTCACTTTTAGCGCAAACCCCTCGCTTCACTATGGGTCACAAGTGATTCTTGGTCGCCAGGCCGAGGTTCAGTTCTCACCGGCTGGGTTAGGTTGGCAATTCAGCGATGGGACTCGGTTTCAAGGGGTGGAGATAAAGCGAAGCTTCGAGAAAGCCGGAAAGTATCAAGCGTGGGCAATCGCGAACTATTTCGTGAGTTACCGAGTAGTTGGTGAAACGGCTTGGCAAGCGGTCGCTGGCCAAATATCAGTGTTGAGTAATGTTCTAGACCTTGATGTTTCAATCAAGATTCCAGCGGTTCCGCCAACTCCGCCAAAGCTCTTACTGGTGGGAGGGGAGTGCAGCGCAAACCCGAAAAGCTGGGGGTGCCTGCCCTAACCGGCTCTTGATTTTTGCCATCTGTCATAGTCTTGTAGGTAGGTAAAGCCTCAGCTAACTCCCTGCGTAACCTCAGACTTGTTTGCCATGATTAAGGCAAGACGAAAGGCCTCCAACATGAGCATTCAACCGCAAGACCCAAACGGTCTCGGTAGAAAAAACAGTTACAACAGTCAGTTCCTTTTTGACCCTCCGGTTGCACTTACACCAAAGAAACTTAAGCAGAAAAAGACCAAAGAGAAAAGGCTGACATTTTTCACGGCAACCTCAGCGATACTTTTGGGTGTCTTGATGGGAGCCTCAATTGGCGCGGGAGCAGGAGTTTTAGCTCAGAATTATTTGACAAGGCCACCAGCGATTGTTGTCAACAATCTTGAAGACGTTAACTGGGTTACCGCAGCTTCCTCAGCTGCGTCTCCATCGGTAGTGACAATTAGAGTTTCTGGTTCTGGATCCGGCGGTAATGGTTCTGGAGTGGTGCTAACAAGCGATGGCTACATTCTTACTAACGCCCATGTGGTAACAATTGGCGGCAGTACAGCCGATGTTGAACTTTCGGTTCGCACCAGCTTGCGCGAGGTGTATACAGCGCGCCTTATAGGAACTGATCCAACTAACGATCTAGCCGTGATAAAAATTGAAACTACCAAACCTTTGATACCAATGGTGTTTGCTGATTCTTCCAAAATAAATGTTGGAGACCAGGTGGTTGCCATCGGTGCACCGCTGGGACTCGAGGCCACCGTAACCAGGGGAATTGTTTCAGCACTAAATCGAACCATTCAAGTTGCCTCCTCAGAGAATCCTGGTGAGACTGGCTTAGAGTTTTGGTCAGGTAGTTCGGTTCCTCCGGTAAGTCTTGGAGTTATCCAAACTGATGCTGCCATCAATCCCGGAAACTCCGGTGGTGCTTTAGTAAATACTCGAGGCGAACTTATTGGCATCAACGTTGCAATTGCCAGAGCTAGCGGTGCAGCGGAAGGCGGCAGCATCGGTGTTGGTTTTGCTATTCCTTCGAATGTTGCAGACAGAATTGCCAAGGACATCATTGAAACCGGTGAGTCAACACATGGAGTGCTTGGCGTGCTGATCGGGGATGCCATGTCTTCAGAAAACGGTTCTGCATTTCCAGTTGGAGCGCTCGTTATTGAGGTAACCCCCGGGGGAGCAGCCGAGGGCATTGGTATAAAACCCGATGACATAGTCGTGAAACTAAATGGCAAGAGCATCAGTAGCGCGAGTGAGCTCACTTCTGCAGTGCGACAGGAAAAAGCGGGCACTGAAGTCAAGATCGAGATACTTAGAGACGGTGAACTTCTAACTTTCGATGTTGTGTTGTAGTTAGATTTACCCGTTCTAGAAAAGAGTGATCATGAGCGAACAAACCAATCCTGATTCAGGTTACGGAACCGATACTTTAGTAGAGCCAAAGCTTTTCGAGCCTGGCGATCACGAGAGGTTTTCTCACTACGTCAAGAAAGAAAAAATCGTCGAGTCCGCGGTTATGGGAACTCCGGTTGTTGCTCTTTGCGGCAAGGTTTGGGTTCCAGGTCGTGACCCCCAAAGCTTTCCTATTTGTCCCAAGTGCAAGGAAATTCATTCCAAGCTAAAGCCAGGCGATGAGGGTAAGGACTAAACGAACAAAGTCTGAATTGCAGGCTCGCCTTTAGTTAGGCGAAGTGCACTGGCGGGAAGATGCGACTTTACTTTTGAGTGATGCGAACGTGCTAGCTCCACTCCAGCTGAGCCTTGGTATTTACTTTCTGGCACTCCGTTAGTTACCAACTGAACTAGCAAATTGCGCTCACCGCGTTTTTGCTCAGGAGTTGTTCCAGTTCCAATAACTTCGGCTATTGCAATCGAGTCTTCTGAGTGCCGACGAATGGCAAACTTTCTTCCACCCAGGTTCGATTTTTTAGCCGACCGTTTGGAAACCGTGTGCCAGTCACCTGATTCGTTTTGGTAGGCCACCATTTTGTAAACAAAGCCAGCTGCCGCAATCCCGGAGCCAGTTACCACCGAGGTTCCAACTCCGTAGCTATCTACTGGTGCCGATGCCAGGGAAGCTATTGCGTACTCATTCAAATCATTAGTGACAGTTATCTTTGTCTCGGTGGCCCCAAGTTGATCAAGCAATAAACGAGCTTTCGCGACCTCTATTGGAAGATCCCCAGAGTCAATCCTTACTCCGCCTAGTTTTGGTCCAGCGACACTTATGGCATTTTTGATACCAGACTCGATGTTGTAGGTGTCAACAAGAAAAGTGGTGTCGGTGCCGAATGCTTCCAGCTGAGCTTCGAAGGCTTGCTGTTCGCTATCGTGCAGCAGAGTAAATGCGTGCGAGGCAGTTCCCATGGTGGGGATACCAAAACTTCTACCCGCTTCAAGATTTGAGGTTGCGCTAAAGCCAGCAATATACGCAGCTCTTGCAGCAGCAACGGCGGAGTTTTCTCCAGTTCTTCTGGAACCCATCTCAGATACCGGCCTCGACTGGGCTGCGGTAACCATTCTTGACGCTGCGCTGGCAACTGCCGAGTCGTAGTTCAAAACTGACAAAATCAGTGTTTCTAGAACTACCGCTTCGGCAAAGGTTCCCTCCACGGCCAATACTGGCGAGTATGGAAAGTAGATCTCACCCTCGGCGTATCCCCAGATGTTTCCAGAAAACTTGTAGTTAGCAAGCCAGGTTGCGGTGGCGTCATCAACGACCTTGTTAGTTACCAGCCACTCAATTTCTTTAGTTCCAAAGCGAAAGTCTTGAATTAGATCCAGCAGTCTTCCGCTACCTGCAAAGACACCAAATCTTCTGCCACCAGCCAAGCTGCGAGCAAACACTTCGAAAATTCCGCGACGATTAGCCTTGCCGGAGCGAAGTGCCGCCTGGAGCATCGTGAGCTCGTAGCGGTCGGTTAGTAATGCACTGGAGGTAAGCACATGTTAAGCCTAGCCCTGATAGCAATTGCCCCAAGTTATAGACTGAAGACCGTGACCACCACCCTACAAAACGCGCCTATTGGAGTTTTTGACTCCGGCTTGGGTGGGCTAACTGTTGCCAGAGCGATAATCGATCAGCTGCCAAACGAGTCAGTTATATACGTTGGCGACACAGCAAACGCTCCCTACGGACCAAGACCGCTTTCGGAAGTTCGCGAACTTGCCCTTGCGGTAATGGACAAGTTAGTTGACGAGGGCGTAAAGGTTCTGGTTATTGCTTGTAACTCTGCATCGGCTGCTGTTTTGCGCGATGCCAGAGAGCGCTACACCAAGGGTAAATCGATTCCGGTAGTTGAGGTGATCCAGCCAGCTGTCAGAAGAGCAGTTGCTTTGACCTCGAATGGCAAAGTCGGCGTGATAGGAACTACCGCCACCATAAATTCCAAGGCTTACGACGACGCGTTTGCAGCCGCTGTTGATATTGAACTAAAAAGCGTAGCTTGCCCAAGTTTTGTTGAGTATGTCGAAGCGGGAGTAACCTCCGGGCCAGAAATCATTGCCGCTGCCAAGAATTACTTGATGCCGCTGAAAGAAAGTGGCATAGACACTCTAGTTTTGGGCTGCACTCACTATCCACTACTTACCGGAGCGCTATCTTTTGTGATGGGAGATCAAGTAACTTTGGTCTCTTCCGCTGAAGAAACCGCCAAGGATGTTTATAAAGTTCTCATGGAAAATGATTTGCTCAGAACTGATAAAACGTCGCCTTCATTGTCTTTTCGCGCTACCGGCGATGTTGCGGCCTTTGAGAAGCTAGCCAAAAGGTTCCTTGGTCCAGAAGTTTCCAAGGTTCAGAAACTCTAAAGATAGGAACATTAGTTGAAACGAATTGATGGTCGCGGACCAGACGAGCTTAGAAAAGTAACCGTTGAGCGAGGGTGGTCTTCGCACGCTGAAGGTTCCGCGCTGATTAGCTTTGGCGAGACCAGAGTTTTGTGCACCGCGTCCTTCACTCCTGGAGTTCCACGATGGAAAGTGGGTAAGGGAGAAGGTTGGGTCACCGCCGAGTATTCAATGCTGCCGCGAGCCACTCATGATCGATCAGACCGCGAATCAGTCAAGGGAAAGATGGGCGGACGCACTCATGAGATTTCAAGACTCATTGGTCGCGCACTAAGAAGCGTTGTTAATTTTTCAGACCTTGGAGAAAACACCATTGTTATTGACTGTGATGTTTTGCAAGCCGATGGTGGAACTAGAACTGCCGCAATCACAGGTGCCTACATCGCACTGGTGGATGCAATCGAGTGGGGTAAGGAAAAAAGCTTTATCTCGACAAAGAAGCAGCCAATTTCTGACAGCATTGCTGCCATCTCGGTTGGCATTGTTGACGCTGTTCCATTTTTGGACCTTGCTTACACCGAGGACGTTCGAGCAGAAACTGACATGAACGTTGTTGTCACTGGCTCTGGGAAGTTCGTCGAAGTTCAGGGAACCGCCGAAAAGACCCCGTTCGATAGAGCCGAACTTGATGCTCTGTTAGATCTCGCACTAAAGGGAACCAAGGAGCTAACCGCCATGCAGCAAGAAGTTCTTAGAACAGCTAGGTCATAGTTTTGAAGCTGGTTCTAGCAACCCATAATGCTCACAAAGTAAAAGAAGTTGCCGCCATTTTGGAACCACTGGTTCCAGGGTTGGAGCTTTTAGGTTATGAGGGACCAGAGCCAATTGAAGATGGCAGTTCTTTTCTTGCAAATTCACTCATCAAGGCAAGAGCGGCTTTTTTGCATACGGGTATCACCTCAATCGCCGACGACTCTGGCCTAGCAGTAGAAATCATGGGCGGCTCTCCTGGAATTTTCTCGGCTAGGTGGTCGGGAGAAAAAGACGACGAGAAAAACCGCAATCTTGTCTTGGCGCAGCTTCGAGATGTGCCGGCAGGAAATAGGGCAGCAAGTTTCGTCTGTACCATTTCTTTGGTGGGCGAATCAGGTGAAGTGAGTTTCACCGGAGTGCTACAAGGTCACATCAAAGCTTCGGCCAGCGGAACTAACGGGTTCGGCTACGATCCGATATTTATTCCAGAAGGCTTTGAAGTTTCCTCCGCAGAGCTTGAGCCAGAAGTTAAGAATTCGATTAGTCATCGCTCCATGGCGCTTTCACAGCTAGCAAGCTATTTGCGCCCCCAGTAGGATTCGAACCTACGCTCCCGCCTCCGGAGGGCGGTGCTCTATCCCCTGAGCTATGGGGGCAATGCGTTTCCAGCCTAACAGCGTGGCCTCAAACAGGGCTTTCTCGGTAAGATTTACGTTATTGAAGCAATAAATACTTGCTGATTGTTCTGAATTCTTTTTATCTATCCCGTGCGAGGCAAATCTTGAATCCAGCAGAACTAGCTGCAGCCATTGGCCGCATCTTGGAAAAGATGCAGTCTGCTGGCACAATTCCTAGCGCCCAACTGCCAGCGGAGATAGTTGTCGAAAGGCCAAGAAACAGGGAGCACGGCGATTGGGCCACCAACGCAGCCATGCAGCTTGCCCCAGTATTTGGGTTAGCGCCAAGGGCTTTGGCTGAGCTATTAGCCCCCGAGATTCAGGCCCTAGAAGAAGTATCCAAAGTCGATATTGCAGGCCCTGGCTTTATAAACATCAGCTTGAATCTGGCAAGTGCAGGGGCGCTAGCAAAAACCATCGTTGAAGCAGGCTCCAGCTACGGTGAGGGAGCGACTCTAAAGGGTCTAAAGATGAATCTCGAGTTCGTCTCGGCAAATCCCACCGGACCTATACACATGGGTGGAACAAGGTGGGCAGCCGCCGGTGATTCGCTTGCTCGGTTGCTTGAGTTTCAAGGTGCCGATGTCACTCGCGAGTATTACTTCAATGACCACGGTGAGCAGGTTGATCGCTTCGCCAGATCTCTAATCGCTCGCGCCAAGAAACTGCCAGCACCAGAAGATGGCTATGGCGGCGACTATATCGAGGAGATAGCAAATCAAGTCATTGCCAAAAGCGGCAAAGACATTCTGTCTTTACCCGATGATCAAGCCCAGGAAGAGTTTCGCGCGGTAGGCGTCGAGCTGATGTTTGAGCAAATCAAGCAATCACTGCATGAATTCGGTGTTGATTTTGATGTCTACTTCCATGAGAACTCACTTCACGAATCAGATGCGGTAGCGAAGGCCATCAAGCGACTGCGTGAACTCGGCCACGTTTTTGATCAAGAGGGAGCGGTCTGGTTACGTTCGACCGAATTTGGTGACGATCGCGATCGTGTAATTATCAAATCTGACGGTAACGCCGCATACATCGCGGGTGACTTGGCTTATTACCTAGATAAGCGCGAACGTGGTTTTGACCGGTGCATCATCATGCTTGGAGCTGACCACCACGGTTATGTCCAGCGCATGATGGCGATGTGTTCAGCATTTGGTGACGAACCGGGTGTGAATCTTGAGATTCTTATTGGTCAAATGGTGAATTTGATGCGCGATGGCGAACCGGTGCGGATGTCCAAGCGTGCAGGAACCGTCGTGACCATGGAAGACCTTGTTGAAGCAGTTGGGGTGGATGCGGCTAGGTATGCGCTCGCAAGATCATCTTCTAACTCACAGTTGGATATTGATCTAGCGCAGCTTTCAAAAAAGACCAATGACAATCCGGTTTTCTACGTTCAGTATGCCCATGCCAGAACGCAGCAGGTTGCGGTAAACGCAAAGAGCATGCAAGTTGATCACTCTATTTTTGAGCCAAGTTTGCTTGATCACGCCACAGAAACAGAATTACTTGCCAAGCTAAGTGAGTTTCCAAGACTTGCAGCTCAGGCGGCGCAGTTTAGAGAACCGCACCGTATCGCTAGATACATCGAAGAGGTAGCTGGTAGCTACCACCGCTGGTACGACAACTGTCGCGTTATCCCTCAATCTGGCAACCCTGTTGAGCCAATTCACCGCACCAGGCTCTGGCTCAATGACGCTGCGGGAGTGGTTTTGCGCAATGGCCTCGGACTGCTGGGTGTTTCAGCCCCAGAGAGGATGTAACCGTGGACAAAATTGCAGCTGAATTGGCACCTATTTGGCTATCCCTTCCAAAAGACGTGAATGCAATTAGCAAGAGCATCTGGCCGGCGAGCTTTGTAAGAGACGCTTCGGGTGATGTTCAAGTTGGGGGAGTATCGGTAGCTCAGCTGGTTGCCAAATATGGTTCACCACTGATGGTTATTGATCAAGCAGACTTTATCTCCCGTGCTCAAGTTGTAAAGCAAGCTTTTGATTCCGCAGCATCCAAGATTCGAACAAGCGCAAAGGTTTATTACGCTAGCAAATCACTATCGACTACCGAGGTAGTCAAGTGGGTTGCGGCAAATGGATTAAACATGGATGTTTGCTCCGCGGGTGAACTCGCGCTTGCGCTTGCCGGGGGGATTGAACCTGGTCGAATCGGTTTGCACGGAAACAACAAATCTGTGTACGAGATTGAAAAGGCTGTCACTGCTGGAGTTGGGGCAATCGTCATCGACTCTGAGATCGAGATTGAAAGAATCGCATCGATTGCCAGTTCACAAAACAAGATTCAGAAAGTGCGTATCCGAGTAAACTCCGGCGTTCACGCTTTCACTCACGAGTATCTAGCCACCTCGAGAGAAGACCAAAAGTTTGGAATTGCTATTGCTGATGTGCCGGAACTGGTAGCCAAGGTCCGATCTCATTCGCAGTTGAACTTTCTTGGGCTGCACTCGCACATCGGCTCCCAGATCTTTAGCGTCGAGGGTTTCATCGAGTCGGTAAAGCGATTGCTGCCGCTTCATAAGCTTTTGCTAGAAGAAGGTAGCGTTCCTGAGCTAAATCTCGGTGGCGGTTTTGGAATCAATTACACAGCTGCAGACCAAGCGCCCGAGGTTTCGTTTTTTGCATCCGAGATTTGCTCCGAGGTTGAAAAGCAGTGCAGGGAACTAGGTATTGAAGTACCGGTTCTTTGCTTTGAGCCGGGGAGAGTTATCTCAGGCCCTGCGGGAGTGACTATTTATACCGTGGGAACTATCAAAGATGTTCAGATTTCTAGTGATGACTCCAAGCAGTCAAGAAAGTACGTCAGCATCGATGGCGGTATGAGCGATAACCCAAGACCTAGTCTTTACAGCGCCGATTACAGCGCACTGCTAGTTTCTCGGTCTTCCGCTGCAGAGCCATTGGTTTCTCGAGTGGTAGGCAAGCACTGCGAAAGTGGTGACATCGTGGTCAAAGATTGCTACCTGCCTGCAGACATTGGCCCTGACGACTTGCTGGCGGTTGCGGCAACCGGAGCCTATTGTCACTCGCTAGCAAGTAATTACAACTATCTACCTAGGCCCGCCATTGTTGCCGTTCTCGATGGAAAAGTAAAAGTTTTGATGAATGCCGAGACCGAATCGGACATGCTTTCTAGAGACCCCGGGTATCAAACCCTCTAGACAGGGTAGTTTTGTAGTTGGTTAGGAATACACATTGAGCGAATACCGCCCCCTACGCGTTGCCTTACTCGGTGCCGGATCAGTCGGCGCTGAGGTCGCCAGGCTATTGCTGGAGCAGAAGGAAGAGCTCAAGTCCCGCGTTGGAGCCGAGCTCGAGCTCGTTGGAGTTGCGGTAAGAGACCTAACTACCAAGCGTGAGGGATTTCCAAAAGATCTATTGACCACCGATGTTGAGAGCTTGATTCTCGGTGCCGACATCGTGATTGAAGTAATGGGTGGCATAGAGCCAGCTAAGGAATACATTTTGCGTGCACTTAATTCTGGTGCTGATGTTGTTACAGCCAACAAATCCTTGTTGGCTACTCATGGAACTGAATTATTCAACGTTGCAGAGCAAGTTGGCGCACAGCTTTACTTCGAGGCTGCAGTTGCCGGAGCTATTCCAATCATTCGCCCGCTGAGAGAATCTCTTGGCGGTGACCGCGTAAAGCGCATTATGGGAATCGTTAACGGTTCCACAAACTACATTCTTGACCGGATGGACAAAAGCGGTATCTCTTTGGATGAGGCTATGGCAGAAGCTACCGAGCTTGGCTATCTAGAAGCAGACCCTTCATTAGACGTTGAAGGTTTCGATGCTGCTCAGAAGGCGGCTATTTTGGCAACTCTGGCATTTCACACCGAGGTTCCTCTAGACAAGGTCTATCGAGAAGGAATAACTTCAATAACCGTGGCTCAAATGAAAGCCGCTCAGCGAGATGGCTATGTCATCAAGTTGTTGGCAATTTGCGAATTTTTGGAAGCCGATTCATCGGGACCCGATGGGATATCTGTTCGGGTTTATCCTGCGCTAGTCCCAAGATCCCATCCTCTGGCTGCAGTTAACGGAGCTTACAACGCAGTCTTCGTTGAGGCAGAAGCCGCAGGAAGCTTGATGTTTTATGGATCTGGTGCCGGTGGAACTCAAACTGCTTCAGCTGTTCTGGGAGATGTAGTTTCTGCAGCCAAGCGCCACGTCGCAGGTGGCCCAGGTCTATCTAACTCAACTCACGCAAAACTAGAGATACTTCCAATAAGCAGAATTCAAACCCGTTACTCGGTTCAGCTCGAAGTTTCTGACCAGCCGGGCGTATTAGCAAAAATTGCCACAACTTTCTCCAAGCACGGCGTATCAATCGAGGCCGTCGAGCAGTCAGTTCTTTCCGGTAAGGACGTGGTTGCCTATCTGGAGATCGGAACCCACTTGGCCAGTGACGCAGCCTTGGCTGCTGTTGTCGAGGATTTGAAGGCTAGCGACGCGGTTCAAAAAGTCGCTTCTGTGATTCGAATGGAAGGCTTGTAATGGCACATCAGTGGCGCGGAGTAATTCGAGAGTACTTTGATCGACTAGATGTCGATAGCAGTACTCCGATTATCACGCTTGGCGAAGGTGGCACACCTCTAATCGAAGCTCCAGATCTTGCGAAACTAGTTGGTGCCGATCAGGTTTATCTGAAGTATGAGGGTATGAACCCAACAGGTTCATTCAAGGACCGAGGCATGACCTTGGCGGTTTCTAAAGCCGTCGGGGAAGGCGCAAAGGCAGTTATATGTGCATCTACTGGTAACACCTCTGCCTCTGCTGCAGCCTATGCGGCAGCGGCCGGAATCACTTCCGTTGTGTTAGTTCCGCAGGGCAAGATTTCTCTTGGAAAGCTAAGCCAGGCTGTGGCGCACAAAGCCAAGATTTTGCAGGTGCAAGGAAACTTTGACGACTGCCTAACTTTGGCTCGAGACTTGTCGGATAACTATCCGGTTCATTTGGTCAACTCAGTAAACCCAGACCGAATTGAAGGTCAAAAAACTGGAGCCTTTGAGGTTTTTGACTCACTGGGTAGAGCACCTGATTACCATGTGTTACCAGTTGGCAACGCGGGAAACTACTCTGCTTACTTCAAGGGCTATCTGGAAGATTTCAACGAGGGCCGCATCAAGGTCGTTCCAAAGATGTATGGCTACCAGGCCGAAGGGTCTGCCCCTTTTGTTCATGGTGGGCCAGTCAAGAACCCCGACACAATTGCAACCGCAATCCGGATTGGAAATCCTGCCTCATGGGATCTTGCCCAGAGTGCAATGGAGTGTTCAATGGGTAAGTTTGGCGCGGTTTCAGATGCTGAGATTTTGTGGATGCATAGATTCCTGTCGCAAGAAGCAGGTGTCTTTGTTGAGCCATCTTCGGCTACCGGTGCAGCTGGTATTTACAAAGCGTCCCAACAGGGAGAAAGTTTTGCTGGCGCACTGATTGTGGTAACCGTGACCGGACACGGTCTAAAAGATCCGATGTGGGCCCTAAAGGACGAAGCCGGAAACGAGATCTCTCCAGAAGCCGTATCAGCCAATGCTGCTGAAGTGGCTGACCGGTTGGGGTTGGCTTGAAGATGACTAACTTAGAAGGAAGAACAGTATCCGTGCGGGTGCCAACCACCTCGGCCAACCTGGGTCCAGGTTTTGACACCCTTGGCATCGCCCTTGCTTTTTATGACGACCTGGAAGTTACCGCCACAAAGCCTGGAACCATTTCCATTGAGGTCCACGGTGAAGGCGAAGGCCAAGTTCCCCTCGACGCCTCGCACCTGGTAGTTCGTGCGATCCTGGAGACATTCAAGCGCGCTGGTCAAGCCGCGCCTGGTTTAGCTCTCAAGGCAACAAACCGCATCCCGCACGGCCGCGGAATGGGATCATCTGGAGCTGCGGTTGTTTCTGGAATCATGGCGGCCAAGGGTCTACTAGATGGGGTCGCAAACATTAGCGACAAGACCATGCTGGATATCGCAACGGAGTTTGAGAATCATCCAGACAACGTCGCACCAGCGCTTTTTGGCGGATTGAGTATTGCCTGGGAAGACGAGCACGGACCACACACCAAGAAACTCTCAGTTCACCGCGGTGTCTCACCGTTGGTTTTGGTTTCTTCCACAAAGATGTCCACCGCATTAGCTAGATCCCTACAGCCAGAGTCAGTTCCGCACGCAGATGCTGTTTTCAATGTTTCGCGCTCAGCGCTGCTTGTTGCCGCCATGGTTCAATCACCAGAGCTGCTATTTGCAGCAACCGAAGACAGACTTCACCAAAAATACCGAGCCACCGCGATGCCAGAAACTGAAGCCCTGATCAGGACTTTACGCGCTGAGGGCCACGCCGCGGTTGTTTCGGGAGCCGGACCCTCGGTCTTGGTGCTTGCTAGTGACCCGGCCCAGAGACTGCGGGCTAAGGAATTAGCCGAAAAGACCCATCCACAATGGCTACCGCTGTTGTTGGCTGTTGACAATAAAGGTGCTACCATATCAATACACCAGAAGTAATTGGACCCTCTTAGGGTAAATCGCTAGGTGAAATCCCCGCAGAAAATACTGCAATAAAACGCAATCAAATCGCGTTTGAGGTAAATCGAGTTAGCAACCGATTACATAATCACTCAAGAAAGAGCAATCAATAAATGGATGAAATCCAAGCAGATAAACCGGAACGCAAATCTCGTCGAGCAGTAGCTGAAGCTTCAGCTCCCGATGCAGACAGTTCCCCAAGAAAGTCCAAGGCGAAGGCAGACAAGCCAGCCGATGGCAACCAAGACTCAGGCGAGTCAAGATCCACTAAGGACTCTTCCGCCTCGAGCGATACCCCAAGCCAAGAATCAAGTTCCGAATCTGGTGACCGCAGAAGAAACCGCGACTTCGACGACGACCGTCGTGGTGGTGGCCGCAACTCCAGAAACCGCAATCGTTACCGCGATCGTGATCGCGGAAGGCGCGGAGGTAACAACGACCGCGAAGAGGCAGAACCAGAGATCTCTCCAGATGACGTGCTAATCAGCGTTGCTGGAATCCTAGATGTTTTGGATAACTACGCATTCGTAAGAACCAGTGGTTACCTTCCAGGTCCAAACGACGTTTACGTGTCTTTGGGTCAAGTCAAGAAGTATGGACTTCGTAAAGGTGACGCTGTTGTTGGAGCGATTCGCCAGCCTCGCGAAGGCGAAGGCCAGGGTCGTCAGAAATTCAACGCCCTAGTTCGCGTTGACTCCGTAAACGGTCTGGACCAGGCTGCTTCGGCAGACCGAGTTGAATTCGGAAAGCTAACACCGCTTTATCCTCAGACCAGACTGCGTCTTGAGACCGAAGCCAACAAGCTTTCGACTCGAATCATTGACCTTGTTGCCCCAATTGGTAAGGGTCAGCGTGGACTGATTGTTTCTCCTCCAAAGGCTGGAAAGACACTCGTACTTCAGGCCATCGCTAACGCAATCGCAACCAACAACCCAGAGGTTCACCTAATGGTTGTTTTGGTTGATGAAAGACCGGAAGAAGTTACTGACATGCAGCGCACAGTTAAAGGTGAGGTTATTGCTTCCACCTTCGACCGCCCTGCGGAAGATCACACCACTGTTGCCGAGCTTGCTATTGAGCGCGCCAAGAGATTAGTTGAGCTAGGTCACGATGTTGTAGTTTTGCTTGACTCAATTACACGTTTGGGTCGCGCATACAACCTAAGCGCTCCAGCATCAGGTCGAATTCTTTCCGGTGGTGTTGACTCGTCAGCGCTTTACCCACCGAAGCGTTTCTTTGGTGCTGCCAGAAACATTGAAGATGGCGGATCGCTAACCATCCTTGCAACAGCACTTGTTGAAACCGGATCCAAGATGGACGAGGTTATCTTCGAAGAGTTCAAGGGAACTGGAAACATGGAGCTTCGCCTATCTCGTGCACTTGCCGACAAACGAATCTTCCCTGCGGTAGATCTAAACGCTTCTGGAACCAGACGCGAAGAGATGCTGATGAACCCAGACGAAACCAAGATCATTTGGAAGCTTCGTCGTGCCCTTGCTGGTCTAGAGCAGCAGCAGGCGCTTGAGCTTGTTTTGAACAGACTGAAGGAAACCTCGAGCAACGTTGAGTTCCTAATGCAGGTTCAAAAGTCCATGCCAGTTCCAACAGGTTCTGACGGAGAATAATGCTCGATTCAGTCCAGCCCCTGCTGGCTGAGCATGCCTCGCTGCAGGAACAGTTATCAGATGCGTCGGTGCATCAGAATCCTGCCTTGGCGAAAAAACTCAACCGTCGTTACGCGGTAGTAAGCGCGATTGTTAGCGCCTACAACCAGGTGATTTCATTGACTGAGGATTTGGTTGCCACCAAAGACCTAGCCAAAGAAGATGAAGCCTTCGCTGCAGAGCTACCTGCTATTGAGGCCAAGGTCACCGAGGCTAACGAGAAGCTTCGAAGACTGCTAATTCCTCGTGATCCAGACGATGGTCGCGATGTGATTATGGAAATCAAAGCTGGAGAAGGTGGAGCGGAGTCTGCTCTATTCGCGGCGGATCTGCTTCGCATGTACATCCAGTACTCCAACTCAAAGGGTTGGAAGACAGAGATTTTGGACAAGAACGAGTCAGATCTTGGTGGCTACAAAGATGTTCAGATCGCCATCAAGGGAAATTCCAACGATCCTGCTGAGGGAGTCTGGGCACACCTGAAATACGAAGGTGGCGTGCACCGAGTGCAGCGCGTTCCGGTTACCGAAACTCAGGGCAGAATTCACACTTCCGCAGCTGGAGTTCTGGTATTTCCAGAAGTTGATGAGCCCGAAGAAGTCGAGATCAGTCAGAACGAAATTCGAGTGGATGTTTTCCGCTCCTCAGGTCCTGGTGGACAGTCGGTTAACACCACTGACTCTGCTGTTCGAATCACTCACATTCCAACTGGAATCGTTGTTTCCATGCAGAACGAGAAGTCTCAGCTACAAAATCGTGAAGCCGCAATGCGAGTTTTGCGAGCCAGAATTCTAGCTGCACAGCAAGAGGCAATTGACGCCGAACAGTCTGCGGCCAGGAAATCTCAGGTCAGAACAGTCGACCGTTCCGAGCGAATTAGAACATACAACTTCCCGGAAAACCGTATTGCCGATCACAGAACCGGCTACAAATCCTACAATCTCGATCAAGTGATGGATGGCGCGTTAGAACCAGTTGTGCGGTCGGCAATCCAAACCGACGAAGAAGCCAGGCTGGCAGCGCTAGGCGATAAGTAATTGTTAGTTTCGGAACTTCTATCCGAATCTTCCAGCAAGCTCAAAGAAGCTGGAGTGATTTCAGCAACAGTTG
>JAIOXP010000033.1:0-11715 GCA_021741705.1 Rhodoluna sp.
TTGCGGATTTGGCTTTATTAGACACCCGCTAAGTTTAACCTGTGGCCACAGTTATTTCTCTCCAGCTTTTGACCAAACCGGGCTGTCACCTGTGTGATGAGGCCAGGATGGTTGTAGAAACGGTAGTTTCACAGTTTCGAAGCGTTCACGCTGGTGTAGCTGCCAACATTCAGGTTCAAATTGGTGAGATCAACATTTTGGAAAATCAAGAGCTATTAAATCTTTATGGCGAAGAAATACCTGTTTTGCAAATCAATGGAAAAACCCACGGATGCTGGCGAATTGATCCAATTCGACTTCTTGCAGCTTTAGAGGAAACGGTTAGTTAGGGCTCTAGTCGGTTTGGACCACGGAACAAGAAACCAACTTCACGAATGCTTGGCTGATGCAACATCAGCATGATTACGCGAAGTAATCCCATTCCAAAGCCTCCGTGGGTGGGAGCGCCGTAGCGGAAAAAGTCGATGTAAGTTTTTAGACCTTCTGGGTCAAGTCCTTTTTGCTTAGCTTGTTCGATAAGAACATCAACGCGGTGCTCACGCTGCGCACCGGTAGTGATTTCTGTTCCACGCCAGATCAAGTCGTAGCTCTTGGTTAGCTCTTGGTTGCCCTCGTGTCTCATGTGATAAAACGGGCGAACACTAGATGGGTAGTCAGTTAGAAAAACAAACTCGTGGTTGAAAGTTTCGGCAACGTGAGCCGCGATTTGTCTTTCACCCTCTGGGTCCATGTCGCCACCGCGAACTACCTCATGACCACGGGCTTTCACGATGTCAACGGCTTCTGCAAGTGGGATTCTTGGGAACGGTCTAGAAGGAACAATTACGTCGATATCAAATAGTCTCTTGATCTCTTCGCCATGAGATTCCTTCACGGCAGATATGGCAGCGACCATTAGCTCTTCTTGGATGTTCATTATGTCTTCGTGGGAATCAATCCAAGAAACTTCCATGTCGATTGACGTGAACTCAGTTGCATGACGTGAAGTAAAGGAAGGGTCCGCTCTAAACACTGGGCCAATTTCAAAGATGCGCCCTAGCCCTGCCATCATCGCCATTTGCTTATAAAACTGTGGTGACTGGGCCAGGTAAGCAAAACCTTCAAAGTACTCGAGCTTGAATAGCTCTGCGTTGGACTCCGACGCTGATGCCATCAGCTTCGGGGAGTGAATCTCTGTGAAACCGTTTGCTAGCCAGTAGCTTCTCCAGGCGGCCTCGATGTTGGTTTGAACCTTGAAAACCAGGTTCATCTCTGGTCGGCGCATGTCTAGAAAGCGCCAGTCCGACCTCTTATCAATCGACGTGTCCTCGGCAATCGGGGTCTCTGGCTCCGAAAGCGTAACTATCTCTAGATCATCCAGCTGAATTTCCAGGCCGCCAAGCTTGACTCGCTCGTCGTGGACCAGGCGACCCTTGACCCAAATGAAGCTTCCGTTGGTAAGAGTCGAGACTTTATCTGCCAGCGCATCTTGATCTTCGGGTCTTGGATAGGTGACCTGAACGTCGCCTGACTCATCCCTGAGAATGATGAATTGAATGCGCTTTTGGTCTCTGAGTTTTTCAACCCAACCACCTAGGACAACGGGACCATCTTTCATGGCCGCTAGGTCTTTTACTAAGTGTCTCTCGCGCATTAAATTTGCTTTCTTATTTCTGGCTTAGGCCCCAAGTTTAGCGGAGGGTAGACTTAGTGTTATGCCCGCAACCCGTATCCATCTGGTGCGCCACGGGGAAGTACACAACCCCGATGGTGTGCTTTATGGGCGTTTGCCAAACTTCGGTTTATCCCAGCTAGGTCACCAAATGGCTGAACTCTCAGCCGATCACATCCGATCAAGCGGCGCCAAAGTATCCAGGCTCTTAGCTTCGCCACTTCAAAGAACGCTCGAATCCGCCAAGCCAATTGCTGAGCGCTTCAATGTTCCAGTTGAAGTGGAAGACGAAATCATCGAGCCAGACAACATCTTTGAAGGTCACTCGGTGAGCCTAAAAACCATAGTTCGAAACCCTAGATTCTTGCTTCGGCTTTACAACCCTTTCCGACCATCCTGGGGGGAGCCCTTCCTTGAGATCCAGCGCCGAATGGTCGGTGCCATGGAAAGAGCCTGGGCAGAAACTGCCTCAGGAGAGGTAGTAATGGTTAGCCACCAGCTGCCCATATGGATGGTGCACCGCTACAGCCAGGGCCAGCGACTCTCTCACGATCCACGCCAAAGACGCTGTGATCTTTCCAGCATTACAAGCTTTGAATTCAGCGATGGCTCCTTGCGTGAGGTTTCCTACCACGACCCCGCAAAACCACTTCGGACGAAGGCGACCGATCGAGGTGCTGTTTGAAAAAAGTAGCCATTGCAATAACTCTTGTGGCCTTTGTTTTAACCTCTTCCGGCTGCGCTACTGACTCGCTAGCCGAACAATTCCGCGAAGGTGATAACAAGAACTACATCGCAGGAGATGGCACAGTAACCGAATTTGCTTTCGGCTCAAGACCAAAAGCTGCTGATTGGTCTGGTGTTAGTGAAAGCGGAGACAACCTATCCAGCGATCAACTAACTGGTGTCATCACGGTAATGAACTTTTGGTACGCAGGTTGTGCACCTTGCAGAGTTGAAATGCCAGAACTAATTGAATTGCAAGATCAGTTTCTTAGCGATGAAGTTCAATTCATCGGCGTAAACGTTAGAGACACTCCAGAAACTGCCCTGGCTTTTGCAAGACAAGTGAATCTGAATTTCCCTTCGGTGATGGATGCCAAAACTGGATCTGTGGTTTTGGGATTCACCGGTGTAGTTACCCCACAAGCTGTGCCAACAACTTTGGTAATTGATTCTAAAGGAAACGTTTCTGCAAGAGTACTTGGAAGAATCGATAAAGGAATCTTGGAAGAACTAATCAAGACCGTAGTCAGGGAGAAAAATTGAATCCCGCTGAAATAGTTCTAAATGGATCGCTGCTTGCTGCAATGCCTCTTGCGTTACTGGCAGGACTAATTTCGTTTGTGTCGCCATGTGTGTTACCACTTGTTCCTGGATACCTTGGTTACATCACCGGTGTTGCTGATGGCTCTGCCAAAAAATCAAGATTAATAATTGGCTCGTTGCTTTTTGTGCTGGGTTTTACCGCAGTGTTTGTTTCCTTCGGTGCACTGTTTGGTGGAATGGGAATGTTGATTTACATCAACAACCTAGTTTGGGTTCAGCAGGTTCTTGGCCTGATAATCATTTTGCTTGGGTTGGTATTGATCGGCCAGTTTTCATTCCTGCAGCAAACTTTCAAAACTTCTCTGAAGCCAAAGATTGGACTCGCTGGAGCACCACTGCTGGGTGTTGCATTTGGTCTAGGTTGGACCCCTTGTATTGGCCCAACTCTTGCTGCCGTTCTCACTCTCGCTTCTGATGCTGGTTCGCCAGGACGGGGAGCGCTGTTGGCATTTTTGTACTCAATTGGAATCGGATTGCCATTTATTGCAATTGCAGCAGGTTTTGGTTGGGCCACCAAGTCAGTGAGTTTTGTGAAAAAGCACATCAGAACTTTCAACATCGCTGGTGGCGTCATGTTGATTCTTCTCGGTATCGCACTAGCAACTGGTTTGTGGATTGGATTCGCTTCTTGGATTCAGGGGGTGTTCGGTGTCTTTACCCCAGCGCTATGACGCTCCTGATATAGGACTCACTGGTTGGTCTAGATGGATTTGGCGACAGCTAACCAGCATGAAAACTGCTCTCATACTCCTCCTGCTTTTAGCAGCCGCAGCAGTTCCAGGTTCGATCTATCCTCAGCGCTCGGCTGATCCAAACGGCGTCGCGCAGTTTTTTGATAACAACCCCGAGCTAGCACCTGTTCTAGATTTCTTCCAGCTCTTTGATGTATACGGCTCCATTTGGTTCTCGGCGATTTACATTCTTCTATTTACCTCCTTGGTTGGATGCGTTCTTCCCAGAACCAAAGTGCACTATGACGCCCTGCGTCAAGAACCAGTCAAAACTCCAACCACTTTGTCTCGCATGCCTGCCTACCAAAAATCCACTACCCCAAAAGGTCTAGACCCAGTTCAGGTAGGAACGCAGATTCTAAGAGGCAGAGGCTACCGAGTTATCAAGCGCGGAAATTCGATTAGCGCCGAAAAGGGTTACATGCGCGAAACCGGAAACCTAGTTTTTCACCTATCTTTAGTTGGTGTCTTGATTGCGGTTGGTGTTGGCGGTGGCTACAGTTTTTCCGGCCAAAGAGTATTGGCCGAGGGGGACACTTTTGTTAACAACCTCGCAGGGTTTGACTCTTTGTCACCAGGTCTGTTTTTTAGCCCAGAGACCCTGACACCACTTAGCGTTACTTTGGACAAGTTTGAAGTTGACTACGACTTCACAAACAAGACCAACATCGGAGCCCCGCTAGATTTTCGTGCGACTGTCACCAGAAAAACTAGCTCTGAGGATCCGGGCGAAACCTCGGTAATTCAGGTCAATGCACCCTTAGATGAGCCAGGTGCAAGCCTTTATCTAACGGGGCACGGCTACGCACCTGAGATCACCGTTCGAGACGCAAATGGCGACATTAGCTATTCCGGAGCAACAATTTTTCTTCCCCAAGATAACAACATGACCTCTATTGGAATTATCAAGGTTCCTGACAATCAACCGGAGCAGATTGGAATTGTTGCCTTCTTTTATCCAACTGCCGCAGAGCTTTCAACCGGTGCTTACACCTCTATGTTCCCAGGGATTGTGAACCCACTAATCTCGATGAATGTTTACACCGGTGATCTTGGGCTTGACAGCGGTCAGTCACTAAACGTGTATGCACTAGATACCGAAAGACTCAAGCAGGTTGCAGGACGAGATGCACCAACCCCAGGAATTGTTTTGGAACTCGGACAAACCAAAGATCTTCCAAAAGGCTTAGGCACCGTAACATTCGATGGCATAAAGAGATTCGCTTCCTTAGACATCGCACACAACCCTGGTCAATTCGGGGTATTGCTGTTTTCATTGCTTGCTCTGGCTGGGGTCATTGTTGGATTGATTACTCCCCGCCGCAGGGTTTGGGTTAAGTCAACAGCTTCGGGCTTTGAAGTCGCAGCACTTTCCAAGCGTGAGGATCCAAGACTTGAAGAAGTTGTTAGAGAATTAACTAAAGAGATAAAAAAAGGAAGTAAATGAACTCCGTTGTCCTGAATGAAAGCTTGTCCCAGGCTTCTTTACTGGTGGTTTTTGCTTCCATGCTGGTGTTTACCGCAGCCTTCTTGGTATCGGGTTGGCATCTTTCCAAAGCGGCTAGCAAGAAAGTCAAAGAGGTCAAGGCCTCATCGGCCCTAGAGCGCGTTGGGCTTTCTTTGGCTGTGATCGCAACCCTGGTTTTGGCAGCTGGCGTAATCATGCGCGGAATTGCAGCCTCGAGGGTTCCTTGGTCAAATCTTTACGAGTACTCAATTACCGGCACATTAATTCTCATGATGATTTTCTTGATTTCTATACGCGTTCCAGAAGTTCGAATTTTGGCTACCTTCGTTGTTGGATTTGTGCTGTTGGTACTTGGCACTGCTGTTTCGCTTTTTTACGTAGAAGTTAAGTCACTGATGCCAGCACTGCAAAGCTTCTGGCTCGTGATTCACGTTTTGGTAGCACTTACAGCAACTGCTTTCTTCAGCATTGCGGCAGCACTATCGGCCGCCTATCTACTCAAGACCGCCAACTGGGTTGAGAAAGCAAAAACAAAAGGGGTTGCAAACTTCAAGCGTGTTATGGGAATCTTTCCAAAAAAAGAAACTCTTGAGCAGCTTGCCTATCGATTCAACATCGTTGGTTTCATTCTTTGGAGCTTCACACTGATTGCAGGCGCGATTTGGGCAGAGCGTGCCTGGCACCGATACTGGGGTTGGGACACCAAAGAGGTTTGGACTTTCATTATTTGGACAATCTACGCAGGTTACCTACACGCCAATGCCACAAGAGGTTGGACTGGTAAGCGTGCAGTCTGGTTAGGACTTGTTGGATTTGCTGCGGTTGTTTTCAACTTCACCATTGTGAACATGTTCTTCAAAGGGTTGCACGTTTACTCAGGACTCTAAACCTAGAATTCTGGAGCAACGCTCTAACCTTGCGATCCACCAGTCATACCTGTGATCTTCTGCTTTCAATATCTCAAGCGATGAAGTATTGATATCTGGACGACGAAGTTCAAGGATGCCGTTTTCTGGAATCAAACGATCCGCTGTTAGATCTCCACCAAAAAGATAACCTGTTCCAAGTCCTGCATCAAAGTTCAATTCCGGTAGGCAGGAAGCGAAGTGCAATTCAGCGGCCAAACCAATTGAAGACTGCATCGCACTAGAGGCGCAGATTTTAAGCTTTGAAGAATTGGCAACAGCAAGTGCGCTATTGATTCCGCCAAGTGGGGCGCTCTTAAGAACCAGTAAGTCAGCAGCTCCCGCAAGTTCAACAGCGAGCGGGTCGGAAGACCTTCTAACTGATTCGTCGGCTGCAACCAAAGTTTTTTGTCCTCGTTTCGAGATCTCAATTCGAAGCTCAGCTAGTTCGGCGATTGTTGCAACTGGTTGCTCGAAGAATTCAAGATCAATGGAGTCCTTATCTAGCTCGGCAATTAGCTCTAACGCTTGCGCAACTGTGAAGCCGCCATTGGCATCTAGTCGCAGCTTGGCGTCGGGGTATAACTGTTTTACTTCAAGAATTCGAGCCAGGTCGTGGGTAGCGGTTTGTTTTGGGTCGGCAACTTTTATCTTTACAGTTGAGAACTTCCCTGCGCGGCCAAGTACTTTGGCTATCTCTTCGGTTGGAACCGCGGGCAAAATAGCGTTCACGGGAACCTGTTTTCTTAGTGGTTCTGGAAGATCTTCAAAGCCCCACTCGATGGCGGCTTGTAACCAGGTGGCTGCTTCTTCATCTTGATACTCGGTGAAGGCCGCCCATTCACTCCAGCCATTAGGACCTTCGAAGACCAGTAGCTCTCGCTCAGTTAGTCCGCGGAATTTGGTTCGCAGCGGAATGCTTACAACCTTGGCGGTAGCAACTAGGTCATTCAGGCGAGGCTTCACATTGTTAGTCTAGGAGCATGGCAAATCAAGTTTCTGAGCTTTTCGACGCCAGCATTTGGCACCAAGTGCCAGGTTTTGAGAAGCAAACAGACATTACTTATCACCAGCACAACTCCATGGGCGTTGTGCGAATTGCCTTTAACCGCCCAGAAGTACGCAACGCTTTCAGACCCAAAACAGTAGACGAATTAGCAGCAAGTCTCGAGCACGCCAGAACCAATTCAAAAGTTGGCGTTGTATTGCTTACCGGCAATGGCCCATCTGCAAAAGATGGTGGCTGGGCTTTTTCCAGTGGCGGCGATCAAAGAGTTCGTGGCAAAGATGGCTATCAGTACGCCGACGATGAGCAAAACCTTGACCCTGAATACTCAGGTCGCCTTCACATCCTTGAGGCACAAAGACTGATTCGCTTTATGCCCAAGGTAGTTATTGCCCTAGTTCCCGGTTGGGCAGCAGGGGGCGGACATTCGCTGAACGTCGTTTGCGATCTAAGCATTGCGAGCATCGAGCACGCCAAGTTCAAGCAAACTGATGCTGACGTTGGATCCTTCGATGGAGGATTTGGTAGTGCCTATCTTGCCCGCCAGGCTGGCCAAAAGTTTGCTCGAGAAATCTTCTTCTTAGGCCAAGAGTATGACGCCAAGAAAGCAGTGAGCATGGGGGTAGTGAACCTAGCGGTAGCTCACAAAGACTTGGAAAAAGTAGGACTCGAGTGGGCTGCAGAAATAATGAGAAAGTCTCCGACTTCGATTCGAATGCTCAAATATGCGATGAACGCAGTTGATGATGGCCTTGTCGGACAACAGCTATTTGCAGGAGAAGCAACCAGGTTGGCATACGCAACCGAAGAAGCCGCTGAAGGCAAAAACGCATTCTTGGAAAAGCGCGCTCCAAACTGGGCGCCGTATCCTTGGCACTTCTAAACAAAAAATGCCAAAGCCACTTGTCGTAGTTCCCGCTAACGAAACCGTAAAAGCTTTGCAAGTAATGATTGACGTTCTTGCCTCCAAGAAAGCCATCTTTGTTTGCCCACCTGCCATTAACGGCGTAATGCCAGAATTCGATCCAACTCCAGAATTCGTTGACGATCAGATAGCTTGCGTTGTGGAAAGCTCGGGATCTACCGGAGTCCCAAAGAGAATTTCACTTTCACTCAAAGCAATAGAGCATGCTGCAACTGCCGGCCAGGAAAGATTGGGACCAGCTGGTCAGTGGTTATTGGCGCTGCCGATTAATTTCATTGCCGGTCAGCAAGTTATGTTGCGTTCGGTTCTTGCAGACACTCAACCGGTGATGATGAATACCGCTTTACCTTTTACTACCGAGGCATTTTTCCGATCAGCAAATTTGCTAAGTCACAGCAACAAATACACATCTCTTGTTCCAACCCAGTTGGCAAAGCTAGTTGCTGCTTGCGAGAGTGACAAAGCATTACTAGAGATCCTTAGGGGTTTTAGAGCGATTTTGGTTGGTGGACAAGCAACTGCGTTAGAGCTTCAAGAACGAGCAAGGGCCCTTGACCTAAATGTAGTAATAAGTTACGGCATGACAGAAACTTCCGGTGGCTGCGTATATGACGGAATTCCCCTTGAAGGAGTCAGACTGAAAATTGCACCAGATGGCAGATTACTAATCCAAGGCAAAACTTTGGCTGAGGATCAAGATGATTGGATTTTCACCAATGATCTTGCTGAGCTTTCCGATAGTGGCAAGTTAGTCATCTTGGGTAGAGCTGATCGTGTGATTATTTCTGGAGGGCTGAAAGTTTCTCTTGATCGAGTTGAGTATCTAGGAGCTGAGCTGCCAGGCGTTGAAGAGCTTTCTGCGGTAGCGATAAGCGACGAAACCTGGGGTGAACGAGTTGGTGTTTGCTACGTTGGTTCTCCAGAGGTCGCCGACGATATCGCAAATCAACTTGCTGCACTCCTAGGACCAGCCGGCAAGCCAATAAGGGTAATCAGGGTTGATAAACTTCCAAAGCTTGCAACATCAAAAATAGATACCATCTCGGTTTCAAAGTTGTTTTCTCAGGAGTCAATTTGAAAAATAAGAACATGCGCCTCTGGATTGAGGGAGCAAGACTTCGCACCCTTCCATTGGCTATTGCACCAGTGGCAATTGGAGTTGGAGCTGCAGATGCCATGCAGCGTTTTGACTTACTGCTATCTGCTCTTGCGTTAGGTGTTGCTTTGTTTTTGCAAATAGGCGTCAATTTCGCCAATGACTACTCCGACGGCATTCGCGGAACTGATGACAAGCGTGTTGGGCCACTAAGGCTCACTGGATCAAAATCTGTAAAACCAGAGTCAGTGAAAACTGCCGCGATGCTGTTTTTCATTCTGGCGGCAGCCAGTGGTTTTGAGATTGTTGTCATAACCGGTCAGTGGTGGCTAATTGCCGTTGGTTTGCTATCGATAGTTGCGGCCTGGTTCTACACCGGAGGCAAGAACCCTTACGGTTACGCAGGCTTTGGCGAGATCGCAGTATTTGTCTTTTTTGGGTTAGTGGCAACAATTGGAACCGCTTACGTGCAGATCGGTTTTGTAGATATCAACTCGGTACTTGGTGGAATTGCTGCAGGAAGTTTTGCTGCTGCAGTATTGATGGTCAATAACATACGCGACATTGAAACCGACAGGATTGCTTCCAAGAACACCCTTGCCGTTCGCATGGGAGCGAAGGGGGCAAAAAGACTTTTCATCTTTATGATCTGGTTCCCGTTTGTGATTCTTTTCTACTTCACGCTGCTGTACCCAGCTAGCTTCTTGGCTTACGGAGCGATTTTTCTGGTGGCCCCAGCAACTCTTATTGTTTTGACCGCAAAGACGGCCAAGGAGCTGATTTTGGTTCTGAAGCTCACCAGCTTCGCGGCGCTGACTTACGCGCTACTTCTCACCCTCGGGCTGGTTGTCGTCTTTTTCTAAATCGAGAATTCTGTTTTCTAAGTCTGCATCGCTATCTTTAGTAGCGGAGTTTTGGTCTTTACCAAATTTCTTGTAGATCTCTTTAGATAGCTCATCTCTCTGTTTTTGCAAGAAGACCAGTGAAACCGCCAATGCCAGAGCTCCGGAAACTAGTGCGGAATAGAGCCAATCAAAGCTAAGAACAAGGAAAATCGCCAAGAAACCTGCGAATAGACCCAATCGAGCAGCGATGAAGACTATCCAAGGATTTTTCATAGTTTCATTCTAAGTTTGTATCTGGCTTAGAGTTAAACCATGGTCAGATCACTCCTTTTCATTTTTGCCGCCTGGTTGCTATTCACTGTTTTTGTGACTGTTTTTGCTGCCAGCGCTAAGAAGAACGAAGTTAGAAACCTACCCAAGTGGGCCTGGATTGTGATTTGCCTATTTGTTCCAGTCGTTGGCGGATTGCTCTATCTAGTGCTCGGCAGACCCGTCGGTGGTACAAAGAATCGCTTTGGAAGAACCAAGATTGTTGCCCCAGATGACGATCCATCCTTCTTGAGAGATCTCTCGGAAAAACTCGACAGGCAAAAGCCGGAATCGGAAGAGTCTAAACCAAAGACCGAACCGGACGAGGATTCTGGCGATAGTGCCGGTAAGGACAAGTCCTAACTCCAATGCACTCAGCAGCCCAAGTTTTCTCAGCAAATCTCCTCGCAGCTTTATCAGAACTAGAAGTTCAGGAAGTGTTTCTCGCACCTGGGTCTAGGTCGCAATCGCTCGCGATTGCGGCGCAGCAGCTTCACGATGCCAACCGGCTGGTACTTCGTGTTCGAATCGACGAACGCTCGATGGCCTTCACTGCACTGGGTGCTGCCAAGGCAAGTGGTAGACCAGTTGCCATAATCACTACATCCGGAACCGCAGTGGCAAACATGCTTCCGGCTGTGTTGGAAGCTAGCCACAGCGGCGTTCCCCTAATCTTGCTAACCGCCGATCGCCCAGCAGAACTTCGTGGAGTGGGAGCTAACCAAACCACCAATCAAGTCGGCATCTTTGGAGACGCGGTTAGGTGGTGCACAGACATCGAAGCGCCAACTGATCCAGTGGACACAAACTCCGTCAAAAAGCTTGCAGAAAATGCCGTTGCAACAGCACTTGGAATAAACAATGAATTTCCTGGACCAGTGCACCTAAATCTTTGTTTTAGAGAACCTCTATCTGCTGCAGAACCAAATGCCGGCGATCTTTATCCTGGCGCAAGACTCAGTGATCAAGACAACTACCAACCAAGTTTTGCTGTCCTAGCTGGAGAAAAGAACACGATCTTAGTTGCAGGTGCCGAAGCAGGAGTTGAAGCGCTTGAAGCCGGCGAAGCATTCGGCTGGCCAGTTTTTGCAGAACCGAGTTCTAGGTGCCGAATTGGAGCTAATGCGATTATTGGTTACCCATCTCTTCTGGAAGAAGAAAAAGATCTATCCGATGGAATCCAGCGCGTGGTGGTTTATGGCAAACCTACCCTTAGTCGCCAGGTGCAAAAACTAATTGCACGAAAAGATATTGAACTAGTTGTAATCAAATCCAAATTGATGGGACCGTTTAATCCATACGGCAATGCTGCAGAAATTGTTGACGAGATCACTGTCAATGGAGAAGTGAGTAACGACTGGTTAGCCAGGTGGCGAGTCGCCGCACACAACTGGCATTCGGTGCAAGAAACCAGCAAGTCGCTGGATCGCAGAAACATTATTGAAACTGT
>JAIOXP010000034.1:0-11057 GCA_021741705.1 Rhodoluna sp.
TTTGGCTCAAGAATTACTAGCTCACCTGATTCGTAATCTAAAAACTCTGCTTTCAAGAAAACATCGCTTAGTTCTTGACCGTATGCACCAATGTTTTGAACTGGCGATGCTCCAACGCTTCCCGGAATCCCGCTCATGGCTTCAATGCCAGCAAGACCTTCGCTAACAGTTTTGGCTACAAGCTCATCCCAATCTTCACCGGCTTGGATTCGCCAGATTTGCTTATCGCCAACAGTTTTCTTTTCGATGCCTTTATTTTTGATTTGAATAACAGAAAGATCTTCAATGCTGTCGGAAACTACCATGTTGGTTCCGCCGCCAATAAGTAACCAATCTTCACCTGAGCCCCAAACTCTCTGGGTCGCTTCGATTAGTTGCTCTCTGGTGGAGCAAACGGTTAGCTCAGCTGGCTCGCCACCAACGCGCATGGATGTTAGCTCGGAAAGCTTTTGCATTAGATACTCACTCGAACTTGTGCTTTTCCAAGAACCACGACATCGTCGCAGGTTGCCGATAGGTCGATGCGGGCAATCTTTGCTTCCTGATCTATTTCAACAACCGTTGCGTTCACAACCAGAGTTGCACCCTTGGCTGCATCAACCAAAACAGGTTTGGTGAAGCGAACCTGGTAGTCCAGAACTTTTCCGCTGTCTCCTAGAAAATCCACCACGGACTGAACAGCGGCTCCCATGGTAAGCATTCCGTGAGCGAGCACTCCCGGTAAGCCAACGGCTTTTGCAACATCGTCGCGGTAGTGAATGGCGTTGAAATCTCCTGATGCTCCGGCGTAGCGAACCAGGCTGTCCCGGGTGAAATGAAACTCTCTGACGGGAAGTGCTTGACCGATAGTTAGTCTCATGCTTCACCTCGCACCACGAGAGTTGAGATTGCTGTGCAGACAAGGTCTTGGTTGGAGTCAAAAATCTGAGTTTCGAAGCTGACCATCGAATTTCCAGCTAGCTGTTTGACGCTAGCTACCTTTAGTTCGCTGGTGAGCTCATCGCCGGCGACGATGGGCCTAACGTGAATAAAGCGCTGGTCGCCGTGAACGACTCGGCTGAAATCCAGGGCTGCTTCTTTGTCGGAAATGACCTGCGTTAGCGAGCGCTCTTGAATGACAATGGCGAAAGTTGGTGGAGCGATTAGGTCTTTATAGCCCTGTTTTTTGGCCGCGTCTAGATCTAGGTTGGCTGGGTCTTTAGAGAAAACAGCTTTGGCAAATTCACGGATTTTTTCGCGGCCTACAAGGTAACTAGAAGTCCTTGGGTAAATTTTGCCTTCGATAGCTGGATTGACCATTTGTTAACTGTATCTAGGTCCTTTGGGAATCACCCGTTTATTGATTTGGTAGCGGAGGCGGGACTCGAACCCGCGACCCCACGATTATGAGTCGTGTGCTCTAACCACCTGAGCTACCCCGCCGGGGACTAAACAGTTTTATTTCTCTTGTTAGCTTATTAGTCGAGCCCCGAGACAGGATTGAACTGTCGACCCCTTCCTTACCATGGAAGTGCTCTACCACTGAGCTATCGGGGCGTTTGTTGATTGAACCTAGCAACTAAAGCAGATTAGCACGGCTGGAATAGGGCTAGCAAACAGTTCTAGGTAGCTCTTGTTCTAGGCTTATGGGCATGGATTCGACTATCTTGCATCAATCAATCAAGCAGCCCAAGTGGTGGCAAACAGCAGTTATCTACCAGATCTATCCTCGCTCTTTCGCAGATGGTGACGGCGATGGCATCGGTGACCTAAGAGGTGTTGAGTCGAGGCTAGAAAGTCTCCAAGCACTTGGTATCGATGCCATTTGGTTCTCGCCATTTTTCAAGTCGCCTCAAAAAGATGCTGGCTACGACGTATCTGATTACCGCTCGATTGATCCGCTTTTTGGAACCAACGAGGACTTTGACAAGCTGCTAGCAAAAGCAAAATCTCTTGGAATCAGGATCATTGTTGATCTAGTTCCTAACCACTCCTCTGACCAGCACGAACTGTTTCAGAAAGCCCTAAAAGCTGCTCCTGGTTCACCGGAGCGAGATATGTATATGTTCCGCGATGGCAAAGGTGAAAACGGTGAGCTACCTCCAAACAATTGGGAGTCCGTATTTGGTGGTCAGGCTTGGTCCCGAATCACTGAAGCAGATGGATCTTTAGGGCAGTGGTACCTACACATCTTTGATTCCTCGCAGCCAGATTTCAACTGGGAGAACCCAAAGGTGCACGAATTCTTCGCAGGAGTATTGAGGTTCTGGCTAGACAAAGGTGTTGATGGTTTCCGTATCGACGTTGCCCACGGCCTTGTAAAAGCTCCTGGTTTACCGAACATTACTGCTGCACAAAGCCAAACACTTGAACACGATCCGAACAACCCTCACCCGTTCTGGGGTCAAGAAGGTGTCCACGACATCATCCGCTCCTGGAGAAAGATTCTGGACGAGTATGACGATCGGGCTATGTGCGCGGAGGCTTGGGTTTTGCCGCTATCGAGAATGGCTAAATGGGTTAGACCCGACGAATACCACCAGACATTTAACTTTGGCTACCTAGAGACTCCTTGGGCAAAAGAACCTTTGGTAAAGGTAATCACCGATTCCCTTGAAGCTTTTGGTTCCGTAGGCGCCCCATCAACTTGGGTGCTTTCGAATCACGATGTGATTCGCCACGTTTCCAGATTCGGTGTTGAAAAACCTCCGCCACAAGGCTCTGGTATTGGTCCTGGTATGGAACAGCCGGATGAAGAACTAGGGCAAAGAAGAGGTCGCGCTGCAACTGCGTTTATGCTCGGTATTCCTGGTGGAGCCTACCTTTACCAAGGTGAAGAGCTTGGTCTTCCAGAGCACACCACACTCGAAGGCAAATATCGTCAAGATCCAACTTTTTCTAGAACCAAGGGTGAGCGAGTTGGAAGAGATGGTTGCCGAGTTCCGCTTCCTTGGGAAGCAGATGGTGGTGTGTCATTTGGATTTAACTCAACTGGCGAATCTTGGTTACCTGCCCCGGCAACTTACAAGAAGTATGCAAGAGATGTTCAAGAAGGTGTTGCCGGTTCCACTCTCGAGCTATATAAGAAACTAATTACTGAAAGAAAGAAGCTAGCGCTTGGTTCTGGTGAGTTCCGCTGGGCTCCAGAGTATTCTTCGGCCAACTCACTTGCTTATGTCAATAACGGTGTACTAGTGCTAAGTAACTTTGGTCCAGAGTTGATAACTGTTCCAGCTGGAGAAGTAATTGTCTCCACGCAGAGCTCACTAACTGCTGGAGGGCAACTCGAGGCAAACCAGAGCGCATGGATCAAGCTCTAGTTACTCACCTTGCCAAGCCAGGTTCCCAATGGTGGCAATCTGGAGTTATCTATCAGATTTACCCCCGATCATTTGCTGACTCCAATGGCGATGGACTGGGAGATCTAAAGGGAATCACCTCAAGACTTGATTCTCTTTCAGCTCTTAGGATCGACGCTATTTGGCTTTCTCCTTTTTATTCTTCACCACAAAAAGATGCTGGTTATGACGTATCCAATTACGTGGACGTTGATCCCATTTTTGGAACGCTTAGTGATTTCGATGATCTTCTGGAAAAAGCACACGGGCTTGGCATTCGCGTAATGATCGATCTTGTCCCAAACCACAGCTCCGATCAGCATGAGTGGTTCCAGCGTGCCTTGGCAGCGAAACCAGGTTCACCCGAGCGTGCGTTCTATCACTTCAAAGATGGCTTAGGAGAAAATGGCGAGCTGCCTCCCAACAACTGGGTGTCGATGTTTGGCGGGCCGGCTTGGACCAGAGTCACGGAGAATGATGGCAAACCTGGACAGTGGTTTGTGCATCTTTTTGATTCTTCTCAGCCTGATTTCAACTGGGCAAATCCCGAGGTGCAACTGGAGTTTGAAAACATCTTGAAGTTTTGGCTCGATAGGGGCGTTGATGGTTTTCGAGTGGACCAGCCCCACGCAATGGCTAAAGCAGAAGGTCTTCCTGACCACCCTTACGTGAAAGAAGCAGGTGCCGGATTCATTGAGGGCCGAGAGAATCCGCCGATGTGGTTTCAAGAAGAAGTGCATGAAATTTTCAGAAAGTGGCGCAAGATTCTAGAAAGCTACCCCGGTGATAGGGCAATGTGTGGGGAAGCATACGTTTATCCGCTTTCTCTAATGGCTAAGTGGGTCAGATCAGATGAGTTTCACCAAACCTTTAACTTTCGTTTTCTGGATGCAGGGTGGGATTCAAAGAAGCTATTTGATGCGATCAATGAATCCTTTGAAGCGTTCGATGGAGTTGGTGCCCCTTCAACCTGGGTGCTAAACAATCATGACGTGATTAGGCACGCCTCTAGATTCGGTGGTGACTACGGTCGCGCAACTGCATCAGATGGAATTGGATCCGGTCAACCGCAGCCAGACCCAGTTCTGGGTTTACAAATTGCTAAGGGAGCAACCCTGTTTATGCTCGGACTTCCAGGAGCCAGTTACCTGTATCAGGGTGAGGAGCTAGGTCTGCCCGAGCACACCACACTCGAAGACAAGTATCGCCAAGATCCAACTTTTGATAGAACCAATGGAGCGCGGGTTGGTCGAGATGGATGCCGCATTCCACTTCCCTGGGAACCAGAAGGTGATTCAAGCGGTTTTAGTGAATCAGGAAAGAGTTGGTTACCGCAACCGGTAAGTTACAAAGTACTTGCTAGATCGATTCAGGAGAAGAACCCCGAATCAACGCTTTCGTTTTACAAAGCTGCACTTGACCTAAGAAAACAACTTGGTCTAGGGGAAGGCTCTTTCAGTTGGCTAGCCGGTCACCTAGGTCCACATACTCTTGGCTATGAAAACTCTGGCGTACAAGTTATCTATAACTTCGGAACGCATCCAGTTGACCTGTCTAGATTTGAGATCTTGCTTTCAAGCCAGCCACTAAGTGGCAAGCAGCTAGCTAGCAACCAGTGCGCTTGGATTAAGCCTTAGCCTTCTTGTGATTTGGCCACCAGAAGTACTTTCCGGTGATAAACGCAAGTGAAGGCACGATAACTGTTCTTACCAACAGAGTATCTAGCAGCACACCGATACCCACGATGATTCCAATTTGGTAAAGAGCAATCAAAGGAAGAACTCCAAGAACGGCGAACACTGCAGCAAGCAAGATACCCGCGCTGGTGATAACGCCGCCAGTTGAAGCAAGCGCCTTAATCATTCCTTCTTTGAGACCAAGTTTCTCAGCTTCTTCCTTCGCCCTTGTCACCAAGAAGATGTTGTAATCAACACCCAAGGCAACTAGGAACAAGAAGCTGTATAGGAATACCGATAGATCCAAAGCCGGCAATCCAAATACGTTTTCAAACAGCAACCAGCTTGCTCCAATAGCGGAGAAGAAGGATGCGACCACGGTTAGTAGTAGCAAGATTGGTGCTACCAGTGATCGAAGCAATAGAACCAGCACTAGGAATACCAAAATCAAGATCATAGGTATAACTGTGAGCTGGTCAGAAGCGTAAGTGTCCTTGACGTCTAGTCGCTGTGCGTCGATACCACCAACCAAAGCGTCTGCTCCTTCGATTGCGCGAAGTTCTTGGCGAAGTTCACGAATGATCACATACGCTTCTTCGGACTGTGACTCAGCGTCCAGAACCACATCAATCTTGGTGATTTCGGATGTGCTGTCCCCGATGGTTACCTCGGCAACACCGCTTACCTTTTCAGCAGCGGACGCTACTTCGTCTTCGAAGCCGTTGTTGGCAATAACAATCGCTGGCGATGTTGATCCAGCCGGGAAAGCTTCAGCCAACACGTCTTGGCCCACGGCTGCTTCTGGTGCCACTCGGAATTGCTCAGTAGAAGATAGGCCAACCTTTACTCCGGTCGCACCGAAGCTCAAGATTGCGAGAATGATAAATCCTGCGATCGAGACGATAACTGGACGCTTGCTCACACCGCGTCCGAGCTTGGCCCATAGACCTTTTTCAGATTTGTTTACCCCACCGAACTTTGGAACAAATGGCCAGAACAGGCCGCGACCAAAAACAACGATCGCTGCTGGTAGAACAACTAGGGCAGCAAACATGGCCATGATAATTCCACCGGCAACTACAAGACCTAGAGTTCGGTTTCCACCAAGTTGAGCAAATAGCAAGGTAAGTAGAGCAAGAGCAACAGTTCCACCAGAAGCTAATACCGCCGGTGTTACGCCTCTAAGGGCTTTGAACATTGCCTGGTGGCGATCTTCATTCAGCAAAAGCTCTTCCCTATATCGGGCGATGAGCAAAAGCGCGTAGTTTGTTCCAGCACCAAACACGAGAACCGACAAGATACCTGTTACGGATCCATCCGCTGGCGCGCCCAGGAAGATAGTTGCAAGCTGGGGGGCAAGCTGGGCTGCCATTCCATCTGCAACACCAATAACAATCAGTGGCACTAGCCAAAGAACTGGTGAGCGGTAGGTAATAAGAAGTAGTACGGCAACGATGATAACCGTGGAAAGAAGCAGAGTGAAGTTTGCACCGGCAAATACTCCTGCGATGTCAACCTGGAAACCTTCGGGGCCGGTGATGTAAACCTCAAGGCCAGCTGGCATATCTTCTTTAGCGATCGCACGCATTTCTGTCATTCGCTCGGTGCGCTCTGCGTTTTCTTCGAATTCTTCCAGAGGAACAGTTATTACGGCGACCTTGCCATCATCTGAAACTTGGGCCGGTGGCACAAATGCCTCACCGTTTAGTTCACCTGATGTGTAATCCAAAAACTTATCGCTTGCACCATCAACAAAACCCTGAGCCATTGGGTCAAAGGTTCCAGTTATCCAAAGCTCCTGCTCTTCAGTGAGTTTGGTGTCGGAGGAGTAAACAACAACAGCAACTGTGCCGTCAGTTCCAGGAAGATCCTCTAGGGCCTTGTTAACAAGAACTGTCTCGTTGTTGGCTGGAAGACCATCGGTTGGAGAAGCATCTGACTCCGGTGCACTGAGTGGACCAAAGGCTAAACCAGCAAAAATTAGTCCAATAAGAAGGGTTACCCAAGAAGTTTTGCGGCCAGTTATGAATGAGGCGATGTTGTTCAATTCAAATCCTTTATTTGATGTACTCATTATTCTGCCACCCAGTAATCCATTGCATTGGGATTACAGACTGGCTCAGGCCAATCGGGGGGAATTGGCTTAGGATTTCACTCCTGTTGAGGCGTGAGCTGCAGCCATTGCTCGGCGTCCTGCCGGAAGTAATACAGCTACTACCGCAATAACCACCGTTGCAATTCCAGTGACGATAAGCAAAATCTCAACTGATACAACGTCAGCGAGTGGACCAAGAATTGACATACCTAGCGGCATCGCAACAGCCATTACGATTCCAAGGAATCCAAAGACTCTTCCCTGGCGCTCTGGCTCGACGGTTTCTTGAAGCAAAGTCATGGCCGATGTTGAGAATGCCGGCACTGCAATTCCAACCACAAAAAATAGCGCAAAGAAAAGAATCAGGTTTGTCGTGAAGCCCATCGCAGTAGCAAGAATGCCAAAAAGGATAGAGGATCCAATAATCATGCCAATGCGGTCAATCTTCTTTGCAAAAACCGCAATCAAGGCTCCACCGATTAGCATTCCAACACCGAATGAAAGCTCCAAAACGGTTAGCATCCAAACTTCTCCCCCAAATGTTCTTGCAATCATCAGCGGTGAAAGATTAGAAGGAGCAACAATCAAAAGGAAGATAATGGCAAAAATTGCCATAACCCAACGAACCAGTTGGTTACTAAAGATGTAGGCCATGCCTTCCTTAAGGTCCGCAAAGTAGGAAGGCTTGTCTTCGCTGGCAACTCTAGCCAGTGTTGGAACAGCAACTGTTGCCAGTAACGAAAGTCCAATTACGGCTGTCACAACATCGATAAACAAAATTGCCGACAAGGACATTGTTGAATAAACCGCAGCTGCAGCAACTGGGGCAAGTAACTGAAGTGATGATGAGATGCTGCTGTTGATGCCATTCACGGTTAGCAGTTTGTCAGTTGGGACAATTTGTGGCACTAGGGCTGAAATAGCTGGCATCTGAACACCAGCACCAATTGACCTAACGGCCATGATTAGAAAGATAAGCCACAGGTCTTCTACTCCAGAAAGCATAAGGACCGCAAGGACTAATGTCGCCAGTGCAATTACGGAGTCTGAAACAATGATCATCACTTTGCGATTTACGCGGTCGGCCCAAACTCCGGCAAAAATCGAAACGATCGCCTGCGGTAAGAATCCAAAAACGGCCGCCAGGGCAAGAACTAATCCGGACTTTGTTGTAAGGGTTAGGTGCCACATGATCGCGTACTGAACCAAGAATGAGCCAAAGGTAGTGATTGTCTGGCCGACTAGAAATACTGTTACTCGTCTTTTCCAGCCCGGCATTAATTCACTTGCCTGTGGTTCGGAAATGGAATCCACTGTTGATGACAGAAAATGCTCCTAGGTATTTTGAACGCTATTTTGCGAAGTTAGCTTGCGCTAACCAAATCAAAGTACACCAATACGACCTCTGACTCAGGTTTTACGTCGTATCCGCAACTAGCCCAGAAGTCGCCATGGCTTTTTCTGAAGTCATCTCCTGACAGATCACCTTCAGCCTCAGCTAAAGCAAACTCGTCTGGGACCTCGTCGAAACTAACAACTTCAACACTAGTTACCTTGATTCGGCCTAAATCCTCACCGTTGTTGCCAACAACTACCAAAATCTCACCCACATGCTCGAGTGGCTCGTTCTCGGCTACGTAGTCGTATTCGACCAGTCCAGCGGTAGCCCTTTTGTTTCCATTGAAAAGGCAATCCAGAATCTCGTTGCGGGATTCGCCTGGGTTTCCAAATTCAACAGTTCTAAGTCCACCAACTCTTGGAAATGACATGCTTGCTCCTTGGTGCGTTTTCTAAATCACGGCGTAAAACTCCCCACCTACAAAAATAAGTGGGGGTTTGTGGCTAGTGAGGGATTCGAACACCCGACTGGTAATCAACTCCCAGGGTCATAAGAATACCTTTTCTGTCTCTTAGTGGCTTGTTTACTCAAGGGAGCCATCTTTGAGGTACATCGAAATGCTTGGCGATACATCGACGCCAGCACAACGAATAGCACACCAGTACCTTTCCTCAAATCCTGCGACCAACATTCAAAGCTTCGTGAAAAGTACAAAACTAGACCCTTTCTGATTGAGGTATGATTGTAGTTATCGCAGTTGTTATAAACCCAGGAGGCACAATGCCAGAAGAACTAAGTTTCAAATGGATTTCCCAGACGTATGGGATTCCTCTGAGTTCGCTCTACCTCTATAACCGTCAAGGGCGAGGGCCTAAGTGCGTTCGTATAGGGCGTCACTTTAGAGTCTCGCAAGACTCCCTGAATGAGTGGCTCAATAACACATAAAAACAAGAGCAGCCCTCTGGCAAAAGAGGACTGCTCTCAACCGCACTAAGTGCAGAAAGTTCAACATGATTATTTTAACACAACAAACAGTCAGTGCGTCAACCGCAGAATGTGGGGGCGCGCTCAAATGAAATCAACATTGCAGGAGCAGTTTGGCGAGCGTTATTCGTGGGAAGAAATATTTACTCCTCTAGACATTAAGCTCGAAAGTTCAAACGTAGAGACTAGTCCCGTAAATAGCGCTCAAAAAGTTACTATACGAATTTGGGTCAGTGAAGATAACGGACAAAAATTTGTCACATATGACGAGTACCCCAAGACTCATGATTTTGAGCAAGGCATGAGCGGAGACCTAATCTCGAAATGGGAAGTAATTCGACAGCTGCATTTCAGAGGGAACTCTCGAATAGCACAAAAATTTCTCGAGTCTGGAGGCTCCCTTAAAGGAAGCACGCTGAATGAACTAAGCGCTCTTCGTAGAGATGTAGTCACGGATACGTTAGGGCATTTGCCACTTCGAGACAGATACTATTTCGACCCCATGCTAAGAGCTTTGGTTGATGACACAGTGCAACGACTCGAGTCTCATGAAGAGGGAAATCGGCGATACCAGGAGAGCAAATTTGCGTTAGAAGGACAGACTCCCCCAGGCATTCGACTGGACGCGTTCCTAGAAGAACCAGACGAAGATGAGGCTTGGAGAGTTGACGGTTTGATATCCGCATGCTCGACCACCACAGTCGTGGGCGCGAGAAAAGTGGGCAAAACAACGTTCACCTATAACATGCTGAATTCCTACCTTCATGGGACTCCACTGTTGGGTGCCTTCCCAACTAACCCAGTTGTTCGGCGACTGGGCTATGTGAACATGGAGCTCACTAAGAAGCAATCCAAGAAATGGTTCCGACGTTCTCCCATAGGTTCAAGCGACAAAGTCACGGTTTGGAACCTGCGCGGAATGCCTAACCCTTTTCGTTCAGACGCCTCAATAAGGAAATTTGCTGCGGAGGCTAGAGCTGAAGACATTGAAGTCATGTTTATTGACCCATTTAGCGGCGTTTACACAGGAAATGGGAAGAAGTCCATCGACAACGACGAGGTAAAAGAGTTTCTGTTGAAGCTGGAGGCATTCAAAGTGGAAGCCAACATTTCAGAGCTTGTGATACTTGTCCATGCAGGTTGGGACGGAAGCCGAAGCCGAGGTGCATCCGCTCTCGAGGACCACCCCGACACCATCATCACGCTGGAGGCAGATAAGGAGCAAAATCGTTTCATCTCCGCTATCGGACGCGATGTCGAAATCGAAGAGGGAATGGTTCAGTTTGACAAAGCTACGGGACTTCTAACCTTCACAACTGGCGTCAAAAAGGTCACAGGCATAGATGTTGCACGTAACAAAATAATTAGTACCTTGAGAAAGTTCCCATCTATAAATGCAGGTCAGTTGCAGTCTCGAGTTGGAGGAGCAAAGGCAGATGTTCTAGCCGCAAGACAAGAACTCATTGCAGAAGGAATAGTGGAAGCTACAAAGCTCCCCAGGGGGCAGTTGAGCTTGAACCCCTCTGCCCTTCCCCCCTCCCCCCACCTCGCCGAATTAGAGTCGGCGCCCCTAACGCACGAGGCCGCCCCCGCTTATATAAGCGGGGCGGACGAGGACCTAGGTGGAGGGAATATTGAAGATTTTC
>JAIOXP010000035.1:0-10812 GCA_021741705.1 Rhodoluna sp.
GAAGTTTCATCCATTCAACCTAGCATTCGAGACTTGTGTGTGCCTTGGGTGTTGGTTTGTCCTTTAGGGGGTTCGAGACTTGACCTGGCTTTCGAAGAGCTGTACTTGGCCGCGAGAAGTAGTCCATTTTGATAATTGGCAAAATCGTGGCTGACCCTTTTGCTCTGCCAGACTTGTAGAGTGCCAATACTAAATAAAGACATGCAGGTCTGCATTTCTCTTGCCGCCAGGCCAACAAACCTTGGAACCCGCTTCCATAACTACTTGTATGACGAGCTAAACCTAAATTTCATCTACAAGGCCTTCACTACTTATGATCTGGTGGGTGCAGTAACTGGAATACGAGCCCTTGGCTTCAGGGGTGCGTCTATCTCAATGCCCTTCAAGGAAGCCATTATCCCAATGCTTGATGCTGTAGACCCTTCGGCAAAGGCCATAAATTCTATAAACACGGTTGTTAACGACAATGGGGTCTTGACTGGTTCCAACACAGACTTCGAAGCTGTGCTTGCACTTCTAAAGAATTCCTCGATTGATCGCGGTTCTAAGGTTCTGGTTCGTGGCTCGGGTGGGATGGCTAAAGCCGTGGTGGCTGCCTTCAAAGAAGCTGGGTCTGAAAACCTAACGGTGACTTCACGAAACAAGGATGCGGGATCTGGATTGGCAACCAAATATGGATACGACTTTGATGAGCATGCTCTAGATAAAGCTGGATTTGATGTTCTTGTGAATGTCACTCCCGTCGGAATGAAAGGTGAAAATGAGTCTGAGCTTGCTTTCAGTTCCGACCTCATTGCTGCAGCAAGCAGTGTGTTTGATGTGGTGGCGACGCCCGCAGAAACACCTTTGATTGCTGAGGCCAGATCACAGGGTAAGAATCTTTTTACCGGCGCCCAAGTACATGCGCTTCAGGCTGCACTTCAATTTGAAAAATACACCGGAGTCAAGCCAAGCGAAGAACAGATTGCTCGGGCGGCTGAGTTTTCAAGATCCTAATAACAAACCCCCGAGAGTAATCCCGGGGGTTTGAAATAAGGAGAAAAAAAGTTACTTCTTCTTTGACTTCTTTTTAGGCGCAGCTTTCTTAGCTACTTTCTTTGCAACTTTAGTTGCTACCTTCTTGGTAGCCTTACGGACCTTGGTTGCAACTTTCTTGGTTGCCTTTACGGCAGCTTTCTTTGATGGTGACTTAGGAGTTGCCTTCTTGGCAACTTTCTTAGCAACCTTCTTGGCAACCTTTGATACCTTCTTGGTGGTCTTGGATGCTGCCTTCTTTACGACCTTCTTAGCTACCTTTACGGTTGCTTTCTTGGTCGCCTTGGCTACTGCCTGAGCTGGGGTTAATGGCTTCTTCTTTTTAGGAGTGGCCTTGGACGGGGAAGCCTTTTTCGCTGCTGGCTTTTTAGCTGCAGTTTTCTTTGCCGCTGGCTTCTTAACGGTTCTATTTAGAATTGTCATCCTTAAAATATGGCAAAGAATTTATGGCCGAAATACCAAAATTGTTGTTATTAGGTTAACTTTCTCTTTACTAGGTAAACAACAATTTTGAGTCGCTTAACGAACAAACCCCCAGGATTTCTCCCGGGGGTTTGAGCTAAGTAAGTGAAACTACTTGGTGATCTTGGTTACAGTTCCTGCACCTACGGTACGGCCACCCTCACGGATAGCGAAACGTAGTCCCTCTTCCATGGCGATTGGCTGGATTAGCTCAACCGACATTTCAGTGGTGTCACCAGGCATAACCATTTCGGTTCCTGATGGCAGGGTGATAACACCGGTCACGTCAGTGGTACGGAAGTAGAACTGAGGACGGTAGTTAGCGTAGAACGGGTTATGGCGGCCACCCTCATCCTTGGAAAGGATGTAGACGTTGGCGTCAAAGTTGGTGTGAGGTGTGATCGAGCCAGGCTTGCAAACAACCTGTCCACGCTCTACATCTTCACGCTTGGTTCCACGTAGTAGTAGACCAACGTTCTCGCCAGCCTCTGCGTAGTCAAGTAGCTTACGGAACATTTCGATACCGGTCACGGTGGTCTTCTGCTTGTCGCGGATACCAACGATCTCAACTTCGTCGTTCACGTTAACTGTTCCACGCTCGATCTTTCCAGTGATAACGGTTCCACGACCAGTGATGGTGAAAACGTCTTCAACAGGCATCAAGAAAGGCTTGTCAGTTTCGCGCTTTGGCTCTGGGATTGACTCGTCACAGGCGTTCATAAGGTCAAGAACCTTAGCACCCCATGCTGCGTCACCCTCAAGTGCCTTTAGAGCTGAAACCTGGATAACAGGTGCCTTGTCTCCGTCGAAGTCGTAACGTGAAAGTAGTTCACGAACCTCAACCTCAACTAGCTCAAGAATTTCTGCATCGTCAACCATGTCGGACTTGTTTAGAGCAACAACGATGTAAGGAACGCCAACCTGCTTTGCAAGTAGAACGTGCTCCTTAGTCTGAGGCATAGGGCCGTCAGTTGCTGCAACTACCAAGATTGCGCCATCCATCTGGGCAGCTCCGGTAATCATGTTCTTGATGTAGTCAGCGTGACCTGGAGCGTCTACGTGTGCGTAGTGGCGCTTCTCGGTCTGGTACTCAACGTGTGAAATGTTGATGGTAATACCGCGCTGCTTCTCCTCAGGGGAGTTGTCGATCTGGTCGAACGCAGATGCGGTGTTTAGAGTTGGGAACTTGTCATGAAGCACCTTTGTAATAGCCGCAGTCAGAGTGGTCTTACCGTGGTCAACGTGACCGATAGTACCGATGTTGACGTGCGGCTTGGTGCGCTCGAATTTCGCCTTAGCCATTATGTATGGTCCTCCTCAGGACTGGTAGTAAATCTCCGACCTTGAGGGCCAAAGGATTTTTTGGTTTGCTTACTTTGTATCTTACAAGGTTGTTGGGTCCCAATAAAAGGGGACTTTATTCGCCCTTATTCTTCTGGACGATCTCGTCGGAGACGGCCCTTGGCACCTCTGAATAGGTGTCAAAAGTCATCGAATAGACCGCACGACCCGAGGTCTTCGAGCGTAGGTCACCGACGTAACCGAACATTTCAGACAGTGGAACTAGGGCCGAAACGACCTTTACGCCGGAGGCGTCCTCCATTGACTGGATTTGACCACGACGAGAGTTGAGGTCTCCGATAACGTCTCCCATGTATTCCTCAGGAGTACGCACTTCGACGGCCATCAACGGCTCGAGTAGTACTGGGTTCGCTAGTCTCGCGGCCTCTTTATAGGCCATCGAACCAGCAATCTTAAACGCCATTTCTGACGAGTCAACGTCGTGGTAAGCGCCGTCAACCAGTGTTGCCTTTACGCCAACTACTGGGTAACCAGCCAAGGTACCAACCTGCATGGCGTCCTTGATTCCAGCGTCCACGCTTGGGATGTATTCGCGAGGAATACGGCCACCGGTAACCGAGTTCACGAATTCGTAAACCTTGTCGCCCTCGACCTCCATTGGCTCGAGCTTGATCTGAATCTTTGCGAACTGACCAGAACCACCGGTCTGCTTCTTGTGGGTGTAGTCGTAGCGCTCAACAACCTTGCGAATTGTCTCGCGGTAGGCAACCTGAGGCTTACCAACGTTAGCTTCAACCTTGAATTCGCGTCTCATGCGGTCAACCAAGATGTCCAAGTGCAACTCACCCATACCGGAGATAACAGTCTGACCAGTTTCCTGATCCTGCTCCACGCGGAAGGTTGGGTCTTCTTCAGCAAGCTTCTGAATAGCAAGACCTAGTTTTTCCTGGTCACCCTTTGTCTTTGGCTCAATAGCAACAGAGATAACTGGCTCTGGGAAAGTCATTGACTCAAGCACAACTGGGTTTGCTGGATCACACAAAGTGTCACCGGTAGTGGTGTCCTTTAGGCCGATAGCTGCGTAAATGTGACCGGCGGTAATGGTGTCAACCGGGTTTTCCTTGTTGGCGTGCATCTGGAACAACTTACCGATGCGCTCTTTCTTGTCCTTGGTGGAGTTCAACACTTGATCACCAGAAGCTGCCTTACCGGAGTAAACGCGGATATAAGTCAAACGACCAAAGAAGGGGTGCGACATAACTTTGAAGGCAAGGGCCGAGAAAGGAGCGTCTGACTTAGCCTCACGAATAATCTGCTTGGTCTCATCGCGAATGTCCAAACCAATAACTGACTCAACGTCTAGTGGGGTTGGTAGGTAGTCGATAACCGCGTCAAGCATTGGCTGAACACCCTTGTTTTTGAAGGCAGAGCCACAAAGAACTGGGTAGATCTCAGACTTGACGGTCATCTTGCGAATAGCGCCTTTGATTTCGGCAACCGAAAGCTCGCCTCCAGCAAAGAATTTCTCCATTAGAGCGTCATCAGTTTCGGCAACTGCCTCAAGCAACTTGTTGCGGTACTCGTCAGCCTTAGCCTTCATGTCCGCAGGAATCTCTTCGATCTCGTATTTTGCTCCAAGCTCAACTTCTCCACGCCATACCAGTGCGCGCATTTCAACTAGGTCGATAACACCTTCGAAGGTGCTTTCAGCACCGATTGGAAGCTGGATAACTAGAGGTCTAGCACCTAGGCGCTTAATAATGGTTTCTACGGTGAAGTAAAAATCAGCGCCGAGCTTGTCCATCTTGTTTACAAAACAAATTCTTGGAACGTCGTACTTGTCAGCCTGACGCCAAACTGTTTCGGACTGAGGCTCAACACCTTCTTTTCCATCGAATACCGCAACGGCACCATCTAGAACTCGAAGGGAACGCTCCACCTCAACGGTGAAGTCAACGTGGCCCGGGGTGTCAATGATGTTGATCTGGTTGTCGTTCCAGAAACAGGTTGTTGCAGCAGAGGTAATGGTGATGCCTCGCTCTTGCTCCTGCTCCATCCAGTCCATGGTCGCTGCACCATCGTGCACCTCACCAATTTTGTGAGTGATACCGGTGTAGTACAAGATGCGCTCAGTGGTCGTGGTTTTACCCGCGTCAATGTGAGCCATGATGCCGATGTTTCGAACCTTACTCAGGTCGGTAAGCACGTCTTGTGCCACGGTTATCCTCCGAATTAGTTAGTGCAGCACAGAGTTATTTCTGCGCCAGTTTGGTTTAGTTTCTACCAGCGGTAGTGCGCGAACGCCTTGTTGGACTCTGCCATCTTGTGAGTGTCTTCGCGACGCTTCACAGCAGCTCCCAAACCATTAGATGCATCCAAGATCTCGTTCATTAGACGCTCAGTCATTGTCTTCTCGCGTCTTGCCTTGGCGTAAGTAACCAACCAGCGCATAGCCAAAGTGTTGGCACGGTGTGCCTTAACTTCGATTGGAACCTGGTAAGTAGATCCACCAACACGACGTGAGCGAACCTCAACGGTTGGGCGCACGTTATCTAGAGCTTTTTTCAAAAGTGAAACAGCCTCAGTGCCGCTCTTGTCCTTGGCTCCATCCAAAGCTCCGTAAACAATTGACTCGGCGATGGACTTTTTGCCATCTAGCAAAATCTTGTTTACAAGCTGAGAAACAACTGGAGAACCATAAACAGGATCTGCAACAACTGGCTTCTTGGTAACTGGACCTTTACGAGGCATTATTTGCCTCGCTTAGCGCCGTAGTGGCTTCTTGCCTGCTGGCGGCCCTTAACAGACTGAGTGTCTAGTGCTCCGCGAACAATCTTGTAGCGAACACCAGGAAGATCCTTAACACGACCACCACGAACTAGAACCATGGAGTGCTCCTGTAGGTTGTGACCTTCACCCGGGATGTATGCAGTTACTTCAATTCCGTTGGAAAGCTTCACACGAGCTACCTTACGTAGTGCCGAGTTTGGCTTTTTTGGTGTGGTTGTGTAAACACGAGTACACACACCGCGTCGCTGTGGGCTGGCCTTAAGAGCTGGCGTCTTGGTCTTTGAGGCCTTCGACGTACGTCCCTTACGGACCAACTGCTGAATTGTTGGCACTACATTTCTCCTTTAAGGTTTTTCCGCGGTCAAATACCGAGAAAAAAGTTTCTTTAGTTTGCTGCCAGCCAACTTATTGGCTGTTTTGGCAAGACAATGCGTCCCGTAGGACGCTTTGCCCAGCCTAGCTGATTAGGCTCCAAGCGGTCAAATGGTTATTCGACCGGCTCGGAGCTTGCCTCAACTGATTCTTCGTCCATCGAGAAGCTCAGCGCTGCCGCTGGCGATACCTCTTCGACTAGGGCTTCTTGGCCCCAGATGCGGTTCGGGTAGCGATCTTCCTTGGCCTTTTCGGTTCCGTCTACCGAGATGTTGCGGTAGCCAGGTAGTCCGGTTCCAGCTGGAATTAGCTTTCCAATGATGACGTTTTCCTTTAGTCCTAGTAGCGGATCGCTTCTTCGATCCAGCGCCGCCTGGGTTAGCACCCTGGTGGTTTCCTGGAAGGAAGCGGCCGATAGCCATGACTGAGCAGCCAAGGATGCACGGGTCATACCCATTACTTCCTGACGAGCAGATGCCGGCTTCTTACCCTCAGAAACCGCCTGGCGGTTAATGCGAGTAAAGCGGTTACGGTCGATGATCTCACCTGGAAGCATTTCGGTGTCTCCAGAGTCGATAACGGTAACCTTGCCCAGCATCTGGCGAACGATAACCTCGAGGTGCTTGTCGTGCAGTGGCACACCCTGTGAACCATAGATCGCCTGAACACCACGGATGATTTCGGCAGCAGCTTCGCGGCTTCCCTTAACCATCAATACCTCGTGAGGAATTGGAGTTCCGTCAACTAGGTAGTCTCCGGCCTTTACAGCATCGCCCTTTTCGATCAGTAGATCATCTGGTGAGCTAACTGAAGTAATAGGTGTGTATGGAGATAGCTTCTTGAAGGTCTTTGAGGTTGTTCTGGAGAACGAGTACTGAAGCGCAAGAGCTTCGGCTTCTTTCTCGGCAGCTTCACCTGTTGGACGAACATAAACATCGAACTTCTTAGCTCCAGTTGCGCTAGCAACCTCAACGATGTCAACGGTTCCTGGCCAGAATGCCATTACGGCAACCTTTCCAGCCTGACGCCATCCAACACGAGCTTCTAGCAAGTCAGTCACACCATTTAGTCCCTGGGTGATGTCGTAGGAAATCAATCGCTCAACGCGAACCTTACGACCACCAATGGACTTCAAAATAGTCTGCTTCTTCGCGCTCGATGCAGCACCACCGGTGTGGAAGGTACGCATTGTTAGCTGAGTACCAGGCTCACCAATTGACTGAGCAGCAATAATTCCGATTGCTTCTCCTAGTTCAACTGGGTCTCCGGTAGCCAAAGAGTTTCCGTAACACTTGGCACAAACACCGTGGACTGATTCACAAGTTAGAACCGAACGAACAGCGACGGTCTCAAGACCTGCTGCTTTCATGGTCGCTACTAGCTTGGAGTCAATTGCAGTTCCAGCCTTGGCAATTGTCTTGCCGTCAGCCTTGATGTCAACCGCTGCACAACGAGCCAAGATTGATAGTTCTACTTGGTCATCATCGAGTAGGTCCTTGTCTAGACCCTTGGTTGTGCCACAATCTGGTTCGCGAACGATAACGTCCTGAGCCACGTCAACTAGACGACGGGTTAGGTAACCCGCAGCAGCAGTTTTCATAGCGGTGTCAGCGTTACCCTTACGAGCACCGGTTGCGTTAATGAAGTACTCATTCGCAGTTAGTCCAAGTAGGTAGTTTCCCTTGACAGGCATAGGTGCGAAGTCACCGGATGAAGTTGCAACCGGTCCACGCATTCCCATGATCGAACGAATCTGTAGCAGGTTTCCACGAGCACCGGAGGTAACCATCTTGTAAATGGCGTTGTCCTTTGGAAGTGATTCTTCTAGCAAGGCACCGATCTCGTTGGTTCTCTTGAACCACAAAGCACCTAGCTCGTCACGACGTTCCAAGTCACTCTTTAGACCGTTATCAAACGCTTCTTGAATCTTGGTGTGTTCTTTCTCACCATCAAGCAGGATCTTCGCGCGAGCCTTGTCGAAGTTTCCGGAGGTGTCGAAGTTTGCATCCGAGATGGACATCGAAACACCGGAACGAGTAGCCCAGTAGAAACCAACATCCTTGATGCGGTCTAGTGACTGTGCAACCTCAACGCGGCTAACAGAATCAACAAGGTCAGTCACAATGCGACCGATTTCCTTCTTGCCAACGCGTAGCTCCTGGTAAGGGAACTCAACTGGAAGAGTTTCGTTAAACAACGCACGACCCAAAGTGGTTTCGCGAATTGCTGGCTCACCCTTTAGAGGCAAACGAATCTTGATCTTGGCGTTTAGGTCCAAGAATCCAGCGTCGAATGCAAGCTGAGCTTCAGAGATTGATCCGTAGGCAGAACCTTCACCCTTGACTGCCTCTTTCAAGGTGGTCATGTGGAATAGACCAATGATCATGTCCTGTGTAGGAGTTGCAACCGGACGACCATCAGAAGGCTTCAAGATGTTGTTTGATGCAAGCATCAAAACACGAGCTTCAGCCTGTGCTTCAACAGAAAGTGGAAGATGGACAGCCATCTGGTCACCATCGAAGTCAGCGTTGAATGCAGCACAAACTAGCGGGTGAAGCTGGATGGCCTTACCTTCTACTAGCAGTGGCTCGAAGGCCTGGATACCTAGACGGTGAAGGGTCGGTGCACGGTTTAGTAGAACCGGACGCTCCTTGATTACCTCTTCTAGAACACCCCAAACCTGTGGGCGAGATCTTTCAACCATGCGCTTTGCAGACTTGATGTTCTGGGCAAGACCCAAATCCACCAATCGCTTCATTACGTATGGCTTGAATAGCTCTAGAGCCATCAGCTTTGGAAGACCTGTCTGGTGCAACTTCAGCTGAGGACCAACAACGATTACGGAACGACCTGAGTAGTCAACACGCTTACCCAGAAGGTTCTGACGGAATCGACCCTGCTTACCCTTTAGAAGATCTGAAAGGGACTTCAGTGCACGGTTTCCAGTTCCAGTAACAGCGCGTCCACGACGACCGTTGTCGAATAGCGCGTCAACAGCTTCTTGAAGCATGCGCTTTTCGTTGTTCAAGATGGTCTTTGGAACAGCGCCTAGGTCAACGAATCTCTTTAGACGGTTGTTACGGTTGATCACCCTGCGGTATAGATCGTTCAGGTCAGAGGTCGCAAAGCGGCCACCATCTAGCTGAACCATGGGACGAATTTCTGGAGGTAGCACAGGCAGAACATCCAAAACCATTGAGGTTGGAGGAGTGTTTGACTGCATGAAGCTGTTTACAACCTTTAGGCGCTTAATAGCTTGTGTCTGCTTAGAACCCTTGGTGGTTGCAATCTGCTCGCGAAGTTCCAGTGCACAACCTGCTAGGTCGAACTCTGAAAGAACGCGCTGCACAGCTTCTGCACCAATAGAAGTGTCGAAGAACTCTCCATATGAGTAGTCGAAGTGATCGAAGATCACGTCGTTCTGGATTAGGTCTCCAGCCTTTACGGTCAGATACATTCTCCAAGCAAGCTGCTCTTTTTGTAGGTTTGCAGGACGCTCTACGCGAGCAAACTCGCGAACGATCTTGTCGGTCTTCTTCTTGAACTCAGAAATAAGCTGCTTGATCTGCTTTTCTTCAGCGGCTGGACGAACAACAGGTGATACTTCTTCGTCGTCTGCTGCTTCTGCTTCGGCAAGAGCTTTCTTGTTCCAGAAACCTTCAGGGTTCTTTTCTTCCTGATTGATTAGCTGCTCGAGGCTCTTTGCGAACTGTGCGTCAACCCAGGTCGGAGCTTCCCAAAGCTTGATTGCGTGCTGCAGGGAAAGACCCATTCCAGTAAGAGCGTCATACTCAGCCTGAGCAACAGAAAGCATTTCTTGCAATCTCTCGTCAGAGATGGTGCGCATTCTTGCAACGTAGTCTTCTTTTGTGAGACCAGCGTCAAGAGTCTTGTCCTCGTGGTGAATGGACATGACTCTGTAGGCAGCAAAGTAAATGATCTTCTCTAGATCTTTCGGTGCCATGTTCAACAGGTAACCCAGTCTTGAAGGAACACCCTTGAAGTACCAGATGTGAGTAACTGGGGCAGCAAGTTCGATGTGACCCATGCGCTCACGACGAACTGAAGACTTGGTTACTTCAACACCACAGCGCTCACAAACGATTCCCTTAAAGCGAACGCGCTTGTACTTACCGCAGGTGCACTCCCAGTCCTTGGTAGGACCAAAGATCTTCTCGCAGAACAGACCGTCCTTCTCAGGCTTGAGAGTTCGGTAGTTGATGGTCTCAGGCTTCTTAACCTCACCATGAGACCAAGATCTGATGTCATCAGCGTTTGCTAGTCCCACTCTGAGGGCGTCGAATGATTCAACTTCCATGATTTTTTCCTAATCTCTCTCTAAAATCCGGTGTATTCGTTGTCTGCGGTTAGGTTCTCGTTGCGAGATAGGTTGATGCCCAGCTCTTCAGCTGCGCGATCAAACTCGAAGTCATCGTCCTTCATCTGGACAGCCTGACCTTCGGCGTTTAGAACCTCAACGTTTAGAGCAAGAGACTGCATCTCTTTTGCCAAAACGCGGAAGGACTCTGGAATACCAGGAGCTTGGATGTTGTCACCCTTCACGATCGCCTCGTAGGTGCGAACACGTCCGGTGATGTCATCCGACTTAATAGTCAGTAGCTCTTGAAGTGTGTGAGCTGCACCATATGCCTGCAGTGCCCAAACTTCCATCTCACCAAATCGCTGTCCACCGAACTGAGCCTTACCACCAAGTGGCTGCTGAGTAATCATGGAGTAAGGACCAGTGGAACGAGCGTGAATCTTGTCATCAACCAAGTGGTGAAGCTTCAACACGTACATGTATCCAACAGAAATTGGCTCTGGGAATGGCTCACCTGAACGACCGTCAAA
>JAIOXP010000036.1:0-10690 GCA_021741705.1 Rhodoluna sp.
AGTTCTTCGGATGCTCTTGGCAAGATAATCGGGTTCTCGTTTCCTGGCAGCCAAACCTCTTCTAGTCGCTTTGCTAAACCGCAAACAGCTAGCCCTGTTACACCACTAGCTTCAATTGCACGAGCTGCTGCATTCACTTGCCCAATACCACCGTCAACAACGATTAGAGACGGAACGTAACTGAATCTTCCCTCGTCAACCGTCTCAGGGTCTCGAAGATACTTTAGCCTTCTGATCAAGACCTGGAAGATGGCGTCAGTGTCATCTTGGGCTGAATCAATGTTGAATTGCCTGTAGTGGGCTTTTTTGGGTAGGCCATCTTCGAAAACAACCATGGAACCAACAATGTCAGTTCCAGATAAATGCGAGATGTCGTAGCACTCAATACGAAGCGGCGCATCGGTTAGATCTAAGGCGGAAGCCAACCGATTAAGTGCCTCGGTACGTGCCGCAAAATCAGAAACCCTTCTGGTCTTGTAAAGAGCTAACGCGTGCTCGGCGTTTTCTAGTGCGGTCTGAGCCAGAGCTGCCTTATCTCCCCTTTTAGGAACGCGTAGTGATACGGCAGAACCACGTAACGCGGCAAGGAAAAGTTCGAGATCACTAGAGTCTTCGGGTAGTGATGGAACCAAAACTTCCTTGGGTATTGAGGGGGCCTCTACCCCGGCAACCGGTGAGTAGGCGAAAAGGATTATCTGCCTGACCAGATCGTCAAGGCTTTGGTCTAGTTCTTTATCCATGGTCCAGGCTCTAACCCCACGAATTCGGCCTCCTCTAACAGAGAAGAGTGAAATCGTTGCAGCTAGTTCATCGTGGGCTATACCAAATAGATCGGCGTCAGTTAGATCACTAAAGACAACAGTGCTTTTCTCAAGAACAGTCTCCAGAGCCTCGATGTTGTCCCTAAGCCTTGCAGCGAGCTCGAAATTCTCATTTTTAGAGGCTGTCAGCATCTTTTCTCGCAGGATCTCGACCTGTTGTGGGTCCATGCCACTCATGAAGGTCACTAGCTCCTTAGCGATGTCAACGTGCTCTTGATCTGTCACTCGTGATACGCAGGGTGCTGAACACTTGCCAATGTCAGCCAAAAGGCATGGCCTATTGCTTCTTTTTGCGGTCGCAAAGACACCAGACGAACAGGATCGAACTGGAAATGCTTTTAAAAGTGTGTCTAGTGTTTGCCTCAAAGCCCAGGCCTGAGTGTATGGACCAAAATACTTGACGCCTTTTAGCTCGCGGTTTCGAGTCACAAAGACACGGGGAACCTTGTCAGACATCGAAACAGCAAGGTAAGGATAGGACTTGTCGTCCTTAAAGCGAATGTTGAAAGGTGGATTGAATTCCTTGATCCAGGTGAATTCCAGTTGCAATGCTTCAAACTCGGTCTTGACTATGGTCCAGTCCACATCCACCGCGCTTTGCACCATACGCCTGGTTCGCTCATGCAGAGAGTCAAGAGGTGCAAAGTAGCTTTGCAATCTAGCTCTGAGGTTCTTCGCTTTACCAACGTAGAGAATTCTTCTCTTACTGTCATAGAAGCGATAGACCCCTGGTCGTGTAGGGATCTCCGAAGTTTTTGGTCTAAACGATAGATCGTTTGACATTTAGCTCAGGATTTCTTTCAAGAATGATCCGGTGAAACTTGCCTTATTCTTGGCTACCTGCTCGGGAGTACCCTCGGCGACCAACTCCCCACCGCGGAACCCACCTTCAGGACCAAGATCTAGTATCCAGTCCGCCGATTTGATGACATCAAGGTTGTGCTCAATCACAATCACAGTGTTTCCTTTGTCAACGAGTGAGTTGAGAACGATCAGCAACTTTCTAACATCCTCGAAATGTAAGCCAGTGGTTGGTTCGTCGAGGACGTAAATAGTTCGGCCTGTCGAGCGCCTCTGCAGTTCAGTAGCGAGCTTGACTCGCTGGGCCTCTCCCCCAGACAAGGTGGTTGCAGACTGTCCCAACCGGACATACCCAAGGCCCACGTCAACAAGCGTGTCTAGATACCTTGAGATGGAGTTGATTGCCGCAAAAAACACAGCAGCTTCTGCAATCGGCATCTCCAATACCTCAGATATCGATTTACCCTTGTACTTGACCTGAAGCGTTTCACGGTTGTATCTGGCTCCTTGACAAACCTCACAAAGAACATATACATCCGGTAGGAAGTTCATCTCAATCCGTATAGTTCCATCGCCGCTACAAGCCTCGCAGCGCCCGCCCTTCACGTTGAAGGAAAACCGACCTTGCTGGTAACCACGGGCTTTCGATTCTGAGGTTTCCGTAAAGAGCTTTCGGATGTGATCGAATACACCTGTATAGGTAGCCGGGTTCGATCGAGGAGTTCTACCGATCGGGTTCTGATCAACATGCACGACTTTGTCCAGTTGGTTTACCCCAGTAATCCGAGTGTGCTTCCCGGCTACCAGCTTTGCCCCGTTAAGAGAGTTTGCTAAAACGCTGTACAAGATATCGTTCACCAACGATGACTTCCCTGAACCACTGACGCCGGTTACAGCGATAAAGACTCCGAGTGGGAAACTTACAGTCAGGTTCTTTAGGTTATTGGCCTTCGCACCAACGACGGAAAGAGTCCTTTTTGGATCAATTGCCCTTCTCTTCTTGGGAGTAGAAATACTCTTCCTACCAGCCAGGTAGTCACCGGTCAATGATGCTTTGTTCTGCAGGAGATCTTTGTATGTGCCTGAGTGAACAACAGAACCACCGTCGACTCCGGCACCTGGACCGATGTCGACAATCCAATCCGAGGTCTTGATAGTGTCCTCATCGTGCTCAACAACAACGAGGGTATTTCCTAAATCACGTAGCTTTAGAAGTGTTTCGATTAGTCGCCTGTTGTCTCTTTGGTGCAAGCCGATTGATGGCTCATCCAAAACGTATAGAACTCCGGTAAGTCCAGATCCAATTTGGGTCGCTAGCCTGATGCGTTGCGCTTCGCCACCCGATAGCGAGCCAGCTGCCCTGGATAGAGAAAGGTAATCTAAGCCAACAGCCATAAGAAAATCGAGCCTTGCTCGAATCTCTCTTAGCACCTGGGCGGCGATCTTCTCATCGCGCTTATCAAGTTTGATACCTGCGAAGAAAGACACGCATTCGCCCAAGCTAAGCGATGCGACATCCGCAATTGAGGACTTCCCGATTCTTACAGCAAGAACCTCGGGTCTAAGTCTTGCGCCATCACAATCCGGACAATTGATCTCTCTTAAAAATCCTGCCCATTTACCTCTGGAGTAGTCGTTTTCAGACTCAAGATACTTACGCTCGATGTACTTTAGAACTCCCTCGAATCCGGTTGTGTAACGCAACTCTCTGCCGTAACGGTTTTTCCATTTCACTTGAACGTCAAAGTCATTTCCATTAAGAACTGCGAATCTAACTTCTTCGGGCAGATCGCTCCAAGGGGTCTTTAGTGAAAACGAAAGATCCTTTGCTAAACCCTGCAGCATTCTTGAGAAGTAGTGGAATAATCCTTTACCTTGAGTGGACCACGGCAGAATCACGCCGTCTAGAATCGACGCGTCGGGATCACCAATCACTAGATCCTCGTCGACAGCCATCTTCGTGCCAAGCCCTGAGCACGCCTGGCAAGCACCAAATGGCGCGTTGAAGGAAAAAGTGCGAGGCTCGATCTCCGTTAGAGCCAGTGGATGATCATTTGGGCAAGACATTTGCTCAGAAAAGCTCCGCTTGGCGTCTTTTCCCTTTCGATCAACAAAATCGATAGTTACCTTGCCTCCCGCAAGTTTCAACGCAGTTTCAATTGAATCCGTGAGGCGCCCCGAGATTCCTGCCTTAATGGCCAATCGATCGACAACAACAGCGATGTCGTGCTTGAAAGTCTTTTTTAGCGGCTTGGCATCAGCCAGGGTAATTGTTTCACCGTCGACAACAGCTCTTGCATAACCTTGCGAGATTAGATCACGGAAAAGATCTGAAAACTCACCCTTTTTCTGATCAACTAGCTCTGCAAGCACTTGGAACTTGGTTCCTTCGGCGTTCTCAAGTATTTGATCGACAATCTGCTGAGGTGTTTGCTTGACTATCTTCTCGCCACATTCAGAGCAATAGGCGATACCAATTCTTGCCCAAAGCAACCTGAGATAATCGTGAATCTCGGTAATGGTGCCAACTGTCGATCTGGGGTTTCGGTTTGTTGACTTCTGGTCAATTGACACCGCAGGGCTTAGGCCCTCAATGAAATCAACATCTGGTCGATCCACCTGACCAAGAAACTGCCTCGCATAAGCCGAAAGCGATTCAACATAGCGCCTTTGACCTTCGGCAAAGATTGTGTCGAAGGCCAAAGAAGACTTACCAGAGCCAGAAAGACCAGTAAAAACAACCAGGGAATTGCGCGGCATCTCAACTGTGATGTTTTTCAGGTTATGAACGCGTGCGCCTTTGACCACCAAATGGTCAAGATTCATAGTGTCTTTGGCGCTCATTCTTCCTAGCTTAGCTCTGAGGCAAGTGGCACTAGATGTGCCCGGCCTTCTTCATTTGTCGCAGTTCATGCTTTAGTTCGGCAATTTCATCTCGAAGCCTTGCCGCAAGCTCAAACTGAAGCTCGCTCGCAGCATGTCTCATTTGGGCATCGAGATCCAGAACCACAGCGAGAATCTCATCCTGAGCCATGGCCGCAATACCTCGGTTTGATCTAAGTGGAACTGCGGTTGCTTTACGGCCTTTAGCTTTACCTAGTTCAGCGATCAGCTCTGCAGTGTCCAACTCTTCGCGCTCAATCTGATCAGTAATGTAGATGATCTTCTTCTGCAGTGGTTGTGGATCAACACCCAATTTCTTATTGTAGGCAACCTGCTTCTCGCGTCTTCTGGTGGTCTCATCGATAGCCTTGCGCATTGACTCTGTGAGGTTATCGCCATACATGTGAACTTCACCATTGATGTTTCTTGCAGCTCTACCAATGGTTTGTACCAGGGACGTAGCAGAACGGAGGAAGCCTTCCTTGTCGGCGTCGAGTATCGCAACCAAAGAAACCTCAGGGAGGTCAAGACCCTCACGTAACAAGTTGATTCCAACCAAAACATCAAATACTCCCTGACGAAGCTGCCTCAGTAGCTCCACTCGTTTTAGGGTGTCAACATCCGAATGGAGGTATCTAACTTTGACACCTGCCTCTGAGAGAAAATCGGTTAGCTCTTCAGCCATCTTCTTGGTGAGAGTGGTCACTAGAACTCGCTCATCCTTAGCGGCTCTGACCCGAATTTCTTCTAGAAGGTCATCAATCTGACCCTTGGTTGGCTTCAAAACAATCTTTGGATCTACCAGACCCGTCGGCCTGATGATTTGCTCAACAACACCGTCTGCAGCAGCAAGTTCATACTTTCCAGGAGTTGCTGATAGATAAACAGTTTGTCCAACTCGCTGCTGGAACTCGCTCCAGCGAAGCGGTCTGTTGTCTAGAGCTGAAGGCAGTCTAAAACCGTGTTCAACCAGCGTGCGCTTTCTAGAAGAGTCCCCCTCATACATCGCTCCGATTTGCGGAACAGTGGCGTGCGATTCGTCAATCACTGTCAGGAAATCTTCAGGGAAATAATCAAGAAGGCAGGAAGGCGGCTCCCCCGGAGCTCTGCCATCGATGTGCCTTGAGTAGTTTTCGATTCCCGAGCAAAAGCCGAGCTCACGGATCATCTCCAGATCGAAGTTGGTCCTCATCTTTATGCGCTGAGCTTCGAGGAGCTTTCCGGCTGATTCAAACTCGCGAAGCCTCGCAGCCAGCTCGTTTTCGATCTCTTCAATGGCGCGACCCATTTGCACTGGAGATGCTACGTAATGGCTTGCAGGAAAGATACCTACGGAGTCAAGCTTCCTAATGACATCCCCAGTTAGAGGATGCAGAGAATATATCGCTTCAATTTCATCGCCAAAGAACTCAACTCGCGTCGCGAACTCATCGTAAACCGGGATGATTTCAATAGTGTCGCCCTTGACGCGGAAGTTTCCCCTGGAGAAATCAATGTCATTGCGCTGATACTGGATCTTTACAAACTCTCTGATGAGTTCATCTCTATCGATTTTTTGCCCCACTTGAAGAGGAATCGATTGGTCCAGGTACTCTTTTGGGGCCCCTAGTCCGTAAATGCAGGAGACCGTGGAGACAACGATGACATCTCGCCTTGAAAGCAGGCTCATAGTCGCCGAGTAGCGAAGCCGCTCAACTTCCTCGTTGATACTGGAATCCTTCTCAATGAAGGTATCGGTTTGTGGCACATAGGCTTCTGGCTGGTAATAGTCGTAGTAGCTAACGAAATACTCAACCGCGTTATTTGGAAACATTTGCCGAAGCTCGGTTACAAGCTGTGCAGCCAGAGTTTTGTTGTGAGCCATTACAAGAGTTGGGCGTTGGAGAGCTTCAATAAGCCACGCAGTTGTTGCAGATTTACCTGTACCGGTTGCACCTAGAAGGACAACGTCCTTTTCCCCTGCATTTATCCGACGGACCAAATCAGCAATCGCCGTTGGCTGATCACCGGATGGCTTGAAATCGCTTTCGACCTTGAATGGCGTGAAGGATCTAGTTCGCTGCACTTTAGCGCTTCGCCTTTGCAGCTTCTAGTAATTGTCTCCAAACCTCAACGACTTGGAGCCTAGTTTGATCCTTAGGTCCGGAGCTGTCGATGACATAGTTGGCTCTAGCAACGCGTTCGATCGAGGTAGTTTGCGCCTCAATTCGCGCTTTGGCTTCGGACTCTGACATGCGACGGGATGTCATAAGCCTAGAAACCTGATTCTCAACACCAGCTTCTACAGTGATGATCGTATCGAATGGGTAATCAACATTTGCCTCAACAAGAAGCGGCACTGCATAGACGACGATTTCTGAAGGCTGCTCGCTAATGAGTTGTAATGTCCGCGCCTTTATGAGGGGATGCAGGATGTTCTCAAGCTCAATTCTTTTCTCAGGATCCGCAAAGACGATTTCACCAAGTTTGGCCCGGTCTAGTTCACCGCTATGTGACAGAATTTCGAAGCCAAATGCACCAACAACTTGTACCAAACCAGTAGACCCAGGTACAACAACTTCTCTGGCAACTTGATCTGCATCGACGGTGCTGGCACCAAGCTCACCCAACAAGCTTGCTACATAGGACTTTCCAGAGGCTATGCCACCTGTTAGTCCGACGAGATACATTAGCCCATCCTATAAAGCTCGAAACGGGGCCCTGGAAAACCCAGGCCCCGATTCAAAGACTGAGTTTTTTCTATTCTTTGTCCGCAAGCTTGTCACGCAGCGCACCGAGTGACTCGTCGTCGGAGAGTGTGCCAGCTGATTCTTCTGCGGAACTACTTGACTCAGCTGGTGTTTGGCTTGGCGCCGGTGCATCAGGTAAAGAAGCAGCAAGCTTGTTGGCAACCGCAACCTGCTTCTTGTGCTCTACCCAGCGAGCCTTAGCTTCGGAGTATTCCTTCTCCCATTTGGCTCTGGCCTCTTCGTGACCAGGTTGCCATTCGCTTGTTGCAGGATCGAAGCCATCCGGGTACTTGTAGTCACCCTTCTCGTCGTACTCTGCGTACATTCCATAAAGTGCTGGGTTGAAGTCCTTACCCTCTGGATCTACTTCTTCAAGAGCTTGCTTTAAGGAAAGAGAAATCCTTCTCCTTTCAAGGTCTATGTCGATGACCTTAACAAACACATCCTGGTTTGCTGAAACAACCTGCTCAGCAAGTTCAATGTGCTTGGTGGAGAGCTCGGAGATGTGAACAAGTCCCTCGATGCCATCAGCAACACGAACGAATGCGCCAAATGGAACCAGCTTGGTGACCTTGCCTGGTGCGTACTGACCAATCGAATGAGTTCTAGCAAACACTTGCCATGGATCTTCCTGGGTTGCCTTCAAGGACAGTGATACCCGCTCGCGGTCTTGATCAACTTCCAGAACCTCAACGGTTACTTCTTGACCAATCTCAACAACTTCAGAGGCGTGCTCGATGTGCTTCCAGGAAAGCTCTGATACGTGAACCAATCCGTCAACGCCACCGAGGTCAATAAACGCACCGAAGTTTACGATCGATGAAACAACACCGGTTCTAATCTGTCCCTTTGCAAGATCTGCAAGGAAAGTAGATCTTGATGCTGACTGGCTTTGCTCTAGTAACGCTCTTCTTGAAAGAACTACGTTATTGCGGTTCTTGTCTAACTCAAGAATCTTGGCTTCAACTTCCTGGCCGAGGTATGGAGCTAGGTCACGAACGCGGCGAAGTTCAATAAGGGAGGCAGGTAGGAACCCGCGAAGTCCGATGTCAACGATAAGTCCACCCTTGACAACTTCGATAACTGTTCCGGTAACGGTGGTATCGGCTGCCTTGATCCTCTCGACATCACCCCAGGCACGCTCGTACTGAGCGCGTTTCTTGGAAAGAATAAGACGACCTTCTTTGTCTTCTTTCTGCAAAACAAGGGCTTCTATGGTGTCACCAACGGACACAATGTCCCCTGGATCAGCATCGTGCCGGATTGAAAGTTCACGGGAAGGAATCACACCTTCGGTCTTATACCCAACGTCTAGCAGGACCTCATCGCGATCGATCTTTACAACGGTTCCTTGGATAAGGTCACCGTCATTAAAGAACTTGAGGGTTTTTTCAACGGCTGCTAGGAATTCTTCGGCAGTGCCAATGTCGTTAATGGCTACTTGCTTTGGGGCTTTGGTGGTTGATTCTGTTGTCATAGAGAAAGGTGCTCCATTTGCTTTGCATACTCAGGTCGCGATAGCGCTCCATGAAGGAGGGAAATTGCTACCGCAACGGCGGATAAGGGATTGCGCTCTCGCGCCCCCTAAGCCTACCTGCTATCGCGGTTGGAGACAAAGGGCTAGTGGGCGGCCTTGTCCCAGCTCTTCCCCGTCCCAATTTGGACATCCAAGGGAACCGATAGCTTGACCACATTGGACATTTTGTCCAAAACTAGTTCTTCTAAGGCCTTAGCCTCCCCTGGGAATACCTCAAAGACCAACTCATCATGGACTTGGAGAAGCATCCTAGATTGCATACCTTTGGTCTCAATGGCATCCTGAATCTGATTCATCGCCATTTTCATGATGTCTGCGGCCGTTCCCTGGATTGGGGCGTTAAGCGCCGCCCGTCTAGCGTTTTCCCGCACTTGAAAAATCGAACTGTTCAAGTCATCAAATGGTCGGCGGCGCCCATGGTAGGTAGTGGTGTAGCCAACCGCTTTGGCGTCTTCAACAACCTTGGCTAGATACCTTCTTACTCCCCCAAATCGCTCAAAGTAATCCTTCATCAGCTGCTTGGCATCGGCGTTGGATAAACCCAGCTGCTTGGCCAAACCGTACTCACTCAACCCATAGACCAAGCCATAGCTCATGGCCTTGACTTGAGCTCGCATTTCTGAAGTTACGTCCTGGGGTTTGACGCCAAAGATTCTCGAGCCTACGAAGCGGTGCAGATCCTCTCCTTCCTTGAAAGCCTCAATAAGACCTGGGTCCTCAGACAGATGCGCCATGATGCGCATTTCGATCTGCGAATAGTCGGCGGTCATTATTGATTCAAATCCCTTAGATGCAATAAAGGCGTCACGGATCTGCGCTCCGCGGGGATTTCGAATCGGAATGTTCTGCAGGTTTGGGTTCTCGGAGCTTAGGCGACCAGTTGAGGTTCCGGTTTGGACGTAAGTCGTGTGAATCTTGGAGTCCTCTTCTACAGCCTTAAGTAATGTCTCAACCATTTGCTTCAACTTTGTTGAATCGCGGTGAGCAAGTAATTTCTCAAGAAACGGATGTCCTGTTTTTTCGAAAAGTTCAGTCAGCGCAGCCGCGTTCGTTGAGAACCCGGTCTTCAGTGACTTGGTTCCCTTCATGCCTAGATCTTCAAAGAGGACAACCTGAAGTTGCTTGGGCGAAGCAAGGTTGATTTCTTTACCAATAATCTTGAAAGCTTCATCGGCGATCTGGGTAACCTCTTTACTCAGGGAGTCAAACAAACTCTGCAAGAGTTTGGCATCAATCAAAACCCCAACACTTTCCATTAGTGCCAGCGATCTTGAACTAGGAAGCTCAATCTGCCTATAAACAGAATCTTGATTCTGGAATAACACTTGCGAAGCCATTATTGGGGCGAGAGAAAAAGCAAGCCACGCGTCCAAGCTAGGGTCTATTGCCTGCTCAGGTATCAGCTGGTTTGGGTCAGACCTTGTAACTGCAATTCCGAGGTACTCTTCGACTAGTTCGTCAACAAAGAAGTTTCTACGGACCGGATTGAGTAGGTAAGCCAGCAATAGAGCGTCATCCGAAACACCATCGATGTCTAGCTCGTGCTCCATAAGAAGTCTTTTGGTCCCCTTGTAATCGAACAGAACTTTCTTCTTGGACCCATCTGCTAACCAACTTGCAAGAATTGAGGACTGCTTTCCTGACAGAAAGATTCTTGTAGCCGCGGACGCAAAACCAAACAGTAATCCATTATCGGTCTCTTCGATCTCCAAGCCAACAACGTCCTGACTCGATAGCCATTTCAACAGCTCAGCTTCGGGAAGATCCTTCGATTGTGGTATTTCAATTGTTGCAACTGCGGGTTTAGGAGCTTTTTCCTGAAAAGGTGCAGGCCTATTTGCCGCAGGAGCGGAGCCTAGACCGTTGGTTTGAGTGCCAGCTATACCGCGCAACCGAAGCACTCGCTCGGTAAGAGTCTT
>JAIOXP010000007.1:0-45655 GCA_021741705.1 Rhodoluna sp.
GTAATGCTTTTAGTTCGCCAAGAAGATCATCTGTGATTTTCACTGTTGGTTGGAGTTTGAAGCTACGGGGATTGCTGTCATCCAAGAAAGTCAAGTGGACTTCTTCTTTTCCAGGATGAGCCTTAAGCGTCGAGTCAAGATTCTCCAAAACAGATCTGGTTGCCTCAGACTCCGGTAGTTGCAAACGAAGTGGGCCACTGGAGACACCCTGTGCTCCGATGGCAATTGGTTCCAGTGAGAACGCTGAGATGGCTATGCCATCATCTCTCATGTTGATGCGACCCCTAATGACCACGACTTCGTCGTTGACGAGTTGCTCTGAATACTCACGGTAGGTCTTACCCATGAACATCACATTCACTTCCCCCTCGAAATCTTCAATTGAGACGTTGGCGTAGGGGTTTCCCGAAGAGCGGGCAACGCGATGCGTCACGCTGGAAATCAGCCCGGCAATGGTTACCGTTTCGCCATCCTTGATGTCTTCACTGGTTAGTAGATCTCCGATGGTGAACTCAGCGAACTGAGCCAACTGACGCTCTCTGCCTGAAAGCGGGTGGTCGGATACATAAAGACCGAGCATTTCTCTCTCGTGTGCCAACTTTTCAGCCTTTGGCCATTCTGGTCTATCAGGAACTGTAACTGAGGTTCCCATGCCATCAAATAGGTCACCAAATAGGTCTACCTGGCCAGCGGATTCGTTGCGCTTAGTAACAGAAGATGCGTCAACTGCTTCTTCGTAAATCTCAAAGAGGGACCTTCTGGTGTGACCGAGTGAATCAAAAGCACCTGCCTTTATCAGCGATTCAATGGTGCGCTTAGAACAGACCTGCTGGGGAACCCTAGCCAAAAAGTCACTAAATGAAGCGAACGGCTTCTCGCTACGAGCATGAATGATTCCATCAACAACGTTGTGCCCGACGTTTCGAATTGCACCCAAACCGAATCGGATGTTTTCGCCAATTCCCGTGAAGGCCTCGACCGATTGATTCACATCGGGAGCGAGAACTTGAATGTTCATCCTTCGGCATTCATTCAGATAGATGGCGAGCTTGTCTTTTGAGTCCCCCACGGACGTTAGCTGAGCGGCCATATACTCTGCAGGGAAGTTTGCCTTTAAGTACGCAGTCCAGTAACTCAAAACACCATAGCCGGCGCTGTGAGCCTTATTGAAGGCGTAGTCTGCAAACGGCAACAACGTCTTCCAGAGAGTTTCGATTGCTGCTTCTGAATATCCTTGCGCAAGCATTCCACCGCTGAAGTCTTTATAGGAACGATCTAGTTCCTTTTTGTCTTTTTTACCCATCGCACGGCGCAGCAAGTCGGCCTGAGCCAAACTAAATCCCGCCACTTTTTGAGCAACTGCCATTACTTGCTCTTGATAGACAATCAGGCCATATGTGGGGTCCAGAATATCGGCGAGTGTTTCAGCAAGCTCTGGGTGCACAGGTTCTGATTTTTGCAAACCGTTTTTTCGTAGCGCGTAGTTGGTGTGGGACTTCTCACCCATGGGACCTGGTCGATACAACGCAATAACGGCCGAGATGTGCTCAAACTCGGTGGGCTTTAGGGTGCGAAGCAGCGATCTAACCTGCGCGCCATCTAGCTGAAAAACACCGAGTGTTTCTCCTCGTGAAAGTAGGTCAAAGGTGTTTTTATCCGCGTTCAGGTCCAAATCTTCCAACACAACTGTCACTCCGCGGTTGGCCTTGATGTTCACTAGAGCATCATCCAAAACGGTGAGGTTCCGAAGGCCCAAGAAGTCCATCTTTAGTAGACCAAGTTTTTCACACGGTGGTTGATCAAACTGGGTAATCACCGCACCGTCATCATCACGACGCATAATCGGAATCACATCGATTAGAGGTTCCGCTGACATGATTACACCGGCTGCGTGAACCCCCCACTGACGCTTTAGGTTCTCAAGACCTCTGGCCAACTCGAAGATTTTTGCCGAGTCCGGATCGGACTCAAGGGCTTCTCTAAACTCCGAAGCCTCTTTGTATCTCGAGGTCTCCTCTGATTTTTTGTCCTGGGGTTTTTCGACAAGTTCTCCCAAGGAGATGTCTCTACCAAGTACCATTCCGGGCATTAGTTTTGTTAGCTTCTCTCCTGCCGCGTAGGGCATGCCTAATACTCGAGCGGAGTCCTTCAGTGCCTGTTTGGCTTTGATAGTTCCAAAAGTCACAATCTGCGCTACGCGGTCTTCGCCATATTTCTGGCTGACGTAGCGAATAACTTCTCCCCTGCGGCGATCATCAAAGTCGACATCAATATCAGGCGGTGATACTCGATCGGGATTCAAAAAACGCTCGAAAATCAAACCATGAACGATTGGATCAAGCTCGGTGATTCCAAGAGCGTAAGCAACAATTGACCCTGCAGCAGAACCTCGTCCTGGACCAACTCGAATTCCCTGAGCCCTAGCCCAAGCAATAAAGTCGGCAACCACCAAGAAGTAACCAGGGAATCCCATTTGTGCGATAACGCTTACTTCGTACTTGGCCTGGTTGGCTTGCAGCTCCGGCAGGTTCTGGCCATAGCGGCGCTTCATTCCGCGATCTACTTCTTTAGCAAACCAGCTCGCCTCGGTCTCTCCCTCTGGTAGCGGGAACTTTGGCATGAGATCACGTTTTTGGAACTCCACATTGCAGCGCTCGGCAATCAACAAGGTGTTGTCGCAGGCGTCTGGGTGATCGCGGAACAGTTCCCGCATTTCAGCTGGTGATTTCAAGTAATACTCAGCGCCATCGAATTTGAAGCGATTGGGATCCAGCAAGTTGGTTGATGACTGCACGCACAGCAGCGCCTCATGGGCGGTGGCCTCGGATGCGTGGGTGTAGTGCAGATCGTTGGTAGCTACAAGGGAAAGCCCTAAGTCCTTGGCAAGTCTCAGGAGGTCAGAATTGGCGCGACGCTCGATATCGATGCCGTGATCCATGATCTCGACGAAGTAACTGTCTTTGCCAAAGACATCTCTATAGAAAGCTGCTGCCTCAACCGCCTTGTCGTACTGACCCAATCGAATGAGGGTTTGCACCTCCCCTGAGGCGCAACCGGTAGTTGCGATTATTCCCTTTGAATACTCCTGCAATAGCTCGCGGTCCATGCGAGGTTTGAAGTAGAAACCATCCAGATATGCCTTTGATGACATCTTGAATAGGTTGTACATTCCCTCGGTGGTTTCAGCGAGCATCGTTAAGTGCGTATATGCGCCTCCACCAGATACGTCATCCTCGCCGCCCGTTCCCCACTTGACTCTGGTGCGATCAGTTCTAGAGGTTCCGGGAGCTAGGTAAGCCTCTATACCGATTATTGGCTTTATGCCATTTGCCTTCGCAGTTTGATAAAAGTCATATGCACCAAAGTTGTTACCGTGATCGGTGATAGCAATCGCCGGCATCCCCATCTCGGCTGCAGCTTGGGTTAGTGGGCCAATTCGGGCCGCTCCATCGAGCATGGAATACTCGCTGTGCACATGAAGATGCACAAAAAAATCCTTTGTCGACAACGAAACCCCGCCTAGGTGATTGAGTGATTGAAAATTAGCCTAAGGCTATTTAAGTCCTCAGCCGTTCAAGCACTGCCGCCAAGTCAGAAGGATAATCAGAAACCAAGTGAATCTGCTTGTCTGTGATTGGATGAGTGAACCCTAACTCTTTAGCGTGAAGCCACTGTCTCGTGATTCCTAGACTCTTGGCTAACTTTGGGTCTGCGCCATACATAGTGTCCCCCAGCAGCGGATGCTTGAAAGCGGAGAAGTGAACACGAATTTGGTGAGTTCTGCCAGTTTCCAAATTCACTTCACATAAAGTACTCGCTGGGAAAAGCTCGAGTGTTTTGTAGTGAGTGACCGATGGTTTGCCGCCTTCAACGATTGCGAACTTGAACTCAGCTTTCGGGTGTCGTCCAATCGGAGCATCTAGGGTTCCCTCTGAAGGATCTGGCCGGCCTTGGATAATCGCATGGTATATCTTGTTAACTGCTCGATCGCGAAACGCCTGCTTGAGTCTCGAATAAGCAAGCTCTGATTTTGCGAGCATCATTAATCCACTGGTTCCAACGTCCAATCGCTGCACTATCCCCTGACGCTCTTGCGCACCTGAGGTCGAAAGCTGGATTCCTCGCGCTAGCAAAGCGCCGGCGACGGTTGGACCGTGAAAACCAACGGTCGGATGTGCCACCACGCCTGCCGGTTTATCAACAACTACGATGTCCTCATCCTGGTAAATCACGAGCAACTCATCGACTGGGGTTTCGGTGACTCTAAGAGGTTCTGCAGCTACCGGTGGCTTGACCATCAATACATCTGCCAGGTTCACTCTGTCAGACTTGGAAAGAACCCTGTTGGCCACCTGGGCGTCGCCTCGCTCGCATAGCTCGGCTGCACCTGACCTTGAAATGCCAAGCAGCCTAGCCAAAGCAGTATCGACCCTCTCACCGGAAAGTGAAGCATCTATTTCGAATCGGAGAGTCATTTTGTCTTAGGCTCGATGCCGCCTAGGTTCTCGCCTCTCATGACTCGAACGACAGTAACAATTGCCATGGAAACAATAAATGTGTCCGCCAGATTAAAGATCGGAAAGTTCATTGGAATCTGAATAAAATCAACAACGTGACCATTGCCAAAACTTGGTTCGCGTATCAATCTGTCAATCAGATTTCCAACCACACCACCTAGAAAAACACCAATCATCAGCGACCAGGAAATGGAGTTCAGGTTTCTTGAATACCAAATGGTTGCAAGGGCAGCGATTGCTGAGATAACGGCCAGTATCCAGGTGAATCCAAAACCCAAACCAAAAGCGGCTGAGTCGTTATACAAAAGCCTCCAAGACAACAAATCCCCTAGAACGGGATAGCTGCTTCCAAGCTCAAGACTTGCAATCGCGAGGTTCTTGGTGAATTGATCAATTGTTATCGCAACTAGCGCAACAACCAGATACAGCCAACGACTAACTTTGGCTCTAGAGCTCATCAAGAAAACTAGAAGCTAAGGCCAGGGGTATATCCTGGGGCCTGAGTTGGTGCCACTCCAGCTGCATCAAGGTCAGTAAGTTGTGACTCAATGTACCTCTTTAGCTTGGCCCGGTACTCTCGCTCGAAGCTCTTAAGTTCTTGAATTCGATGCTCAACAACAGCCTTCTCCTGCTCGAGGCGGTTTAGCTCGGAACGCTGCTGGGCCTCTGCTTCACGAACGATTCTGGCAGCGGTCGCGTGACCTTCGGCGATCAGCTCATCGCGCTTGACCATACCTTCGCGAACGTGCTCATCGTGGAGCTTACGAGCAAGCTGTAGCAAGTTGTTGGTGTTGGAAGAATCAAGCGTGGAGGGGTCAGATACTGCCTCTGGGAACGGGGTTACCGCAACTGGAGCACTAACCGCTGGGGCTGAGGCAAGTTGGGCCGGCAAGGCAGCGCCACTTCTTTGAAGCTCGGCAATGCGGCCATCGGCTGCAAGAAGCCTTCTGCGAAGATCTTCGTTCTCCTGATAAACGCGCCTTAGCTCAACAACGATTTCATCTAGAAAATCATCGACTTCGTCCTGATCGTAGCCTTCGCGAAACTTGGTTGGCTGAAATCTCTTGTTGACAACGTCTTCGGGTGTAAGTGACATTGGGGATATCCTCTTTCGGTTGGCCCTATAGGCCGTAGCTCAAAAAGTCTAACGCAAGATTCTCTGTTGGGCTAGACGAAGCTCAGGACCAAGTTTTGAAGCAAAATTACCACCAAAACCAATAGAGTCCAGGCAAAGTCAAGTGAAATTGCCCCGAATCTGACTGGTTTTATGAACCTTCTCAGAAATTTGAGTGGCGGGTCAGTAACAGTAAATATGATCTCCGAAACCGGAAGAAGCAAACCCTTCGGCCTGAATCCTGGCCTCAATGAAATTAGGAGATCAAGGATTAATCTGCCGATGAGTGCGTTGAAATAAATCTGCAGAGCCCAGTAGGCAATCAGAGCAAGCATGCTCATCTAAGAAATTTAGGGACGAACTAGAAGCTCGTCCACCTCGTTTGGTTGCTGTTCTTGCTCTTCTTGATTCACGGATACATGAGTCGGGGTAAGCAAGAAAACCTTTGAAGTTACGCGACGCATGTGTCCTTCAAGGCCTTCTTTCAAGCCCAACATAAAATCAAGCATGCGACGTGAATCAACTTCACTCATCTCACCCATGTTGACGATCACCGGGATACCGATTCGGTAGTGTGCAGCAACCATAGGAGCCTCTTCGTAAGTGCGGGGCTCAATTGTGAAAATCTCTGCAACGTCGCTTGAACCGCGACGAGACCTTTGAGGGATGACTCTAGCTGGACGCTGGGTGTTGGTCACCGGCTCCGCACGGGTTGGCAAGTCATTGGACTCCTCGGCAAAACCAAGAAATTCCATGCTGCGCTTTAGTATTCCGGCCATTAATTCCTCCTGTTATTGGTACAACCCAAGAATATGCCCACTAGGGCCGCTTCCCCGTTATTGCCGTGCCAATGCGCAAGTGTGTCGCGCCATAGCCAATTGCCACCTCAAAATCGGCTGACATGCCCATTGAGAGAGAGTTTGCCTCAGGGGCGATATTCTGAAGCTTGGTTGAAAGCTTTGCCAGGCGGTCAAATTCAATCTCCGGGTCCTTATCCAGGCCACCAACGCCCATCAGCCCCTCAAGCCGAAGACCTTCGGACTCAAGCACTTTAGTGGCGAATGCGTCCAAATCATCAACCCGAACCCCTCCACGGGCAGGATCTTCGGTCAGATTGACCTGAATGAAGACACCAAGGGGCTTGGCCCGGCCAACTGTTCGCTTCTGAAGTTCAACCAGAAGAGACTCTCGATCTAATGAATGAATCAAATCTGCGTAGTCCAGCACAGACCTGACCTTATTGGTCTGAAGTTGACCTATGAAGTGCCAGCGCATCTTTTCAGGGGACGATGCCAGCACCTCTTTTGCCTTAGGTGCGGCTTCCTGATCGCGGTTTTCGCCAAAGTCCCTAGCCCCCAGTGCAATGAGGTCAAAAACAAGTTGCGGTGGGTGATTCTTGGTGACAACAACCAAAGTTATGTCGCTAGCACTCTTTCCACTGGCGGCAGCGGCGGCGGCAACTTGTTCAACTATTTGGTTATATCGTTGAGCTAATTCGCTCACTTACCCTCTTAGAAATTCTGGGATATCCAGGTCATCCCCGAAAGTTCCATCCGCAGTTTGTGGTCTGCGAGGAAGCTCTGGCGACTCGTCAATCTCGATTTGATCGTCCGACTCATACTCGGAAGCAAATGAAGGTGCTGGGGCCGGGGTTGCCTCAGACTCCACTATGTCAAAAAATGAATTCCGCTCGGCGACTAATTGTTCCTCAGCAACTGGTGCAGTAAGCGGCTTGGACTCAGCTACCTCAGCGAATACAGTTCTAGGAATTTTTCTTGGCTTAGGCGCTCCGCCGTCAAAACCGGCAGCGATAACCGTGATGCGAACCTCGTCGCCCAATGTGTCATCAATGGTAGTTCCGTAAATGATGTTTGCCTCTGGTGATACTGCCTCTTGAACCAACCTGGCGGCTTCATCGATTTCGTGTAGCCCGAGGTTAGAAGCTCCCTGAACCAACAAAAGAACACCGTGAGCACCATCAATGCTTGATTCAAGAAGTGGCGAGGAAACCGCCATCTCGGCGGCGCGTACTGCGCGGTCTTCTCCTTTGGCGGTTCCAATACCCATCAACGCGGAACCCGCACCTTGCATTACGGATTTGACATCCGCAAAGTCAAGGTTAATAAGACCCGGTGTGGTGATCAGGTCGGTAATACCTTGGACACCAGCGCGAAGTACATCATCAGCGGTGTTGAAAGCATCGATAACCGAAACTGTCTTGTTTGCAATCTCTAGAAGTCGTTGGTTTGGAACAACGATTAGAGTGTCAACTTCGGCACGAATGGCTTCAATACCTACCTCAGCTTGCTGCATGCGACGCTTGCCTTCAAAGCCGAATGGCTTGGTGACAACACCAACGGTCAGGGCTCCCACTCTTTTCGCAACTCGGGCAACAATTGGGGCTGCGCCGGTTCCGGTGCCTCCACCCTCACCTGCTGTTACAAAAACCATGTCAGCACCGCGAAGTGCCGCTTCAATCTCGTCCTCGTGATCTTCTGCGGCTCGTTTGCCGACCTCAGGATCGGCACCTGCTCCAAGGCCACGAGTGAGTTCACGACCAATGTCTAGTTTTACGTGGGCTTCACTCATCAAAAGTGCCTGTGCGTCGGTATTGATAGCAACGAACTCAACGCCGCGAAGTCCTGACTCGATCATGCGGTTAAGTGCGTTTACGCCGCCGCCGCCGACTCCAACGACCTTTATAACGGCCAGGTAGTTCTGGTTCAAGCCCATGATGCTCCTTCAAATCCTTCGCCTCGCGAGATAAAACGCAGACTAGCCCAAACCCTCAAGCTCGCGTATAGGGTTAAGCTACGAGTGCTTTTATACATCGCGCCAAAAAAATAGGCCCTAACTGCACTGAATTAGGGCAAGAGGACCTGGCGTGTCTAAAAATTGTCGAAGCGCACCACGGGAGCGTTTGGTGAAGAAACGTCAAATGTGACTCCAGTTACACCTTGGTTATTTGCCATGAGCGCTTGCAAAACCTTTGATTTCAAAACAGCTTCTGAGCTGTCTCCCCAGCTGATTCGCTGACCCAAACTGCCGCGCAAGCTCATCTGAACATCGTCTCTGGTGTTTGCCTGAATAATCTCCACTTCGGCGAGTAACTCAACGGGCAAAGCAAGCAACACATCAACGGAGTCCTTGAATGGTTGCGAACTCGAAGGCTCACCAGTGATCAAAATACGTGGCAGTAAATCTGTAGGTTCTGCAACGGCGATCCTTACACCGGCCGGATCGTGCAACCACAACGCACCTTGGTATTCGACTATGCAAAGCGCCTGGCGCTCTGAAACGCTCACCTGCAATCCGTTGGGAGGAACAGCGGTGGCGGCAAAACTTTCAATAAGGGTAAACCCCGCAAGTGATTTTGCAATCTCATCCTGATTCAGAAGTGGCAAGGGTTTTCCAATCTGTCCGGACAGCGCTTTGGAAATCTCGTCTGGATTGAGGCGTTGGGTACCGACAACAGTAATTTGCTGGATGGCAAGCAGCGGAGAAAAAGTTGCAACCGCAGTCAAAATTCCTAAGATGAAAATGGAGCCAACCGTTAGAGAGGCCGCGATACGCCTAGCTCTCCGAGCTGAGATCATTCTAGAAAAGACAGAGTTCTCGAGATCACGAGCCATTACTCTTCGTGGAGCTCTGGCAAGAGGTGTGCCATACATTGCGCTTTTTGCCGGCTTCTTCTTTTGATTCGGACGCTCCATAGACTTTACTAGCCCTCTAAAGCTTCGAGAATTTCTGGGACCATCTTGTAAACATCTCCGCAGCCCATTGTGACGATGAAGTCCCCTGGGCCTGCCAAATTCGAAGCCACCTTCGGTGCTTCCGACCAGTCTTTGACGTAGTGAATCGTTTGTTGATCTGCGAAAGCGTTCAAAATCAGTTCACCGGTCACTCCAGGCTCGGGATCTTCTCTAGCGGCATAGATGTCCAGAAGAACAACTTGATCACTGGCAGCTAAGGCTTGTGCGAACTCTTTAGCGAACAACCTGGTTCTTGAATAAAGATGGGGTTGAAACACGGTGATAAGTTTTCCACTACCAACTACCGCTCGGGCGCCGCTTAGTGCCGCCGCCACTTCTGTTGGATGATGTGCGAAGTCATCGTAGACTTTTACGCCTCGCCTGTCGCCATGAAGCTCGAAACGCCTCTCTGTGCCCGAGAATTTTGCTACCTCCACAAGTGATTTTTCAAAATCAAAACCCAAACCAATCAATGTGGCAACCGCACCAGCCGCATTTATGGCATTATGCCTGCCTGCGATACGAAGAGTCGAAGTGATTGTCTGGCTTTTGTAACTGAGGCTGAAGATCACCTGGGCGTTGTCAACAATGTCACTTACCTTCACATCCGAAGAAGCGGATTCACCAAAGGTAAGCATTGGCTTGCTGACTAGCTTGGCAACAGCTACCGATCCAGCATCGTCTGAGCTCATGACAACTAGTTCTTTTGATTTGTTGGCGAAGTCGGCGAAGACCTGATGGAAAGCTTCGATGCTGCCGTAGTGGTCAAGGTGATCGGGATCAACGTTGGTAATTAGGGCAACCGATGTGTCGTAGTGAAGAAATGATCCATCGGATTCATCGGCCTCAATTACAAATAGTTCACCCTTACCACTGCCCGAGCTAGCGCTAATAGAACTGATGACTCCCCCATTAACAAAGCTTGGATCTTGACCTAACCCCAACAATGCGGTGATGACCATACCGGTGGAAGTGGTCTTGCCGTGCGCCCCCGCTACAGACACAAGTCTTTTCTTGGAGGCTAAATGAGCAAGTGCCTGAGAGCGATGAATAATCGGAATCTGATTTTTGCTCGCGAGCAAATACTCGGGGTTGTTCGGCCAGAGAGCGCTGGTGACAATTACGGTATCGGCGTCAGCAACATTTGCCTCGTCGTGCCCGATTGTAATCTTTGCGCCGAGCTTCTCGAGTGCGGCAATGTTGGGGCTGGACCTAACGTCGCTTCCAGACACCCGGTGCCCCAAACCAATAAGAATCCGTGCAATACCGCTCATGCCGGACCCGCCAATTCCAATGAAGTGAACATTGCCAAGACTGTTTGGAACCGGAACTGAGTAATCGGGTTTAATCATCTCCTTGACACTACCTCTTCGATCAAGGCGATAAATCGCTCTGCTCCATCTAGCACACCAGCTTGCTTGGCCGATTCCGACATTTGGGCGAGCCGCTTTGAATCCGAAATCAAAGGGATTAATTTCGACCTCACATACTGCTCATCAAATTCCTTATCGGTGGCTGTTATGGCGCCGCCGGCAGCAAGAACATCAAGCAAGTTAAATTTCTGTTCTCCATTACCAACCCCATACGGAATGTAAAGGGCAGGCAAACCAACCGCGGAAAACTCCGAAACCGTTGCAGCCCCTCCGCGAGAAACCGCAAAGTCGCTGGCTGCAATAGCTAACTCCATTTGGTTGACATAGCGCACCCTCTTATACTCGGGCTCGGATACCTCTGCTAGTTCACTGGATGCTCCAATGATGTGCAGCACTTGAACACCAGCTGCTGCGAGAACTGCTCTAGATATATCAATTGTTTCGTTGATACTTCTTGCACCCTGCGATCCGCCTGTAACTAGCAGCGTTGTCGTTTGAGCTTTGAGTCCAAAAAACTTTCTTGCAGCTTCAACATCTTTAGACTTTGCCAATGCTGTGATTGCCGGGCGGATTGGCATACCAACAAATTCCGAGTTAGCCAGATTGGCAGATCTAAATGCCTTGCCAGCAGCCGAAGCGAAGCGATTGCCTAGACGGTTCGCAATGCCAGGCAGTGCATTCCCCTCATGCAAAATAAGAGGAACTTTCAATTGTTTTGCTGCCATGTAGGCCGGGGCACTCACGTAACCGCCAAACCCGACGACGGCAGAAATATTGTGCTCTTTAATGTAACTCTTCACCTTCATCACACAAGCAAGAAAGCGAAAAGGAAAAGAGATTGCATAAAAACTTATCCTGCGCGGAAAAGGGAGTTTTTCAATAAGTAGCAGTGGTAGTCCCGCCTCTGGAACAAGCCTTGACTCCAATCCAGAACTAGTTCCCAGCACAAAAACTTTATCATCTTGATTTTTTGCTAGCAGTGCCGAAGCAATAGTCAGTAGCGGGTTTACATGCCCCGCTGTGCCACCACCCGTTAAAAGATAATTAGTCATCGCCTGTTAGACCTAGAGCCGTTTCGATGATTGTCTTTCTCAATCGCCAGCACTATCCCAATTGCTCCAAGCGTGGCTATCAATGATGAGCCACCAGCGGAAATCAATGGCAGAGGAACTCCTAGAACAGGTAAAACGCCAAGCACAACGGCAATGTTCACTGCGGATTGAGAAACAATCCAGACGATTACACCAATGATTGCGATTCTGCCGAAACTCGAATCAGATCTGTTCATTATCCCGATGAGTGAAGAAACTAGCAGCGCAAAAATTCCAATCACCACTAAAGCTCCGATGAGGCCAAGCTCTTCACCGATAACGGCAAAGATAAAGTCGTTTTCCACTTCAGGAATCCAGGACCATTTCATCTTGGAATTGCCTAGGCCAACCCCAAACACTCCCCCGGCAGCTAGGGCCCAAGTGCCATGTTCGTACTGCCAGTTGAAAGCGTCCGACGAGGCAGCGTCAGGATTAAGCCATGCGTTAATCCTCGCCATACGTGAGGCGCTCGAAAACGCAGCTAACGCACCTGCAATCGCCACTCCAACAAAGACTTGAACCAAGGGCCTGAGTGGTGCTCCAGCGATAACTAGGGTGCCGAAAACGATGAGGGCAATAATGATTGCTGTACCTAGGTCCCTACCCAGCATCACAAGCGCCAACGCTGCGCCACCAACAATTAGTACTGGGAGCAACACCCTTCTCGGGTCATCAAGCTCATGCTCTCGGTTACTGACAAACCAGGCAATGTACATAATTAGAGAAACTTTTAGAAACTCTGCTGGCTGAAGGGTGAATCCAGCAATAGAAATCCAGTTGGTGTTTCCGTTAACTGTGATGCCAAGAAACGGAACCGAAAGCTGAAGGGCAAATCCAAATACTACGGCCGCCTTCACCAGATTCTGGATCACTTTGAGCTTGAGACTTGAGATGAAAAGCATCACCCCGAGACCAACCACGGCATAAAGCGACTGCCTAGAAAAGACGTAAAAAGCGTCTCGGTTTGCAACTAGCGAATCGATTGACGACGAAGAAAGCACCATTACCAGACCAAAAACAACAAGAAAGCCGGTGAGTCCTGCAAGTCGGTAGAAATAAATCGACTCCGCCTGGAAGTTATCCCGAAGCCACTCGGCAATTCTTTGACGCCGATCACCCTTGGGGCGAAAGGATTTGGCTTTCTTTCCAGCTGATACTTTGGATCTTCTCGAGTCCTTTACTTTAGGCAATTGTGCCTCCAACTACTTTCACAACCGCTTCCTTGAACTTCATGCCGCGATCTTGGTAACTTTCAAACTGATCCATTGACGCCGCTGCTGGGGCAAGTAGAACAACATCCCCGGCTTCCGCGGAGCTTGAAGCCAATTCAACTGCTCGTTCCATAATATTCTCGCCATCGGTAACTTCGGTCACGGAAACAGCGGGTGCTAGCCTCGCGAAATGCTCAAGAATTTCCTTACGATTTGCACCTATCACAACGGCTGAACGCAAGCGATTGGCGAACTTTGCAATCAAGCCCGAAATGTCGACTCCCTTTAGCTGTCCACCAAGAATCCAGACAACGCTTTCAAAGGAAGATAGCGAAGCTGTTGCAGCGTGGGCGTTGGTTGCTTTGGAGTCATTAATGTAGCGAACACCACCATGTTCCAACACGAGCTCGATTCGATGCGAAGAAACGCGGAAGTTCCGTAGCGCATCTCTACAGGCAGCAGGTGGCACCCCAAAGGACCTTGCCAGCGCAGTTGCTGCCGCAATGTTGCTAAGTAGGTGTGGTGTAAGAACGCCCAATCCATTAAAGTCTTCAAGGCTGGCAATCTCCAAAGCGCTATCGGCGCGTTGGTCCAGAAAGGCTCGGTCGACTAAGAACTCGTCGACGTATCCAACATTGCTAGGTTTTGGTGTTCCGAGTCCAAAACCAATTGCTCTGGCCCCATCCTGCACCGTGGCGGCCTGAACCATCTGCTCGGTAGCCGCGTCTTCAAGGTTATATATGCAGGCAACTTTTGTCCCCTGATAAATGCGCTCCTTGCTGAGTCGGTATGCCTCAAAACTGCCGTGCCAATCCAGATGATCTTCGGCAATGTTTAGGCATGTAGCGCTAAAAGGCTCGATGTGGTTCATGTAGTGCAGCTGAAATGAAGACACTTCAACAACTAGAACTTCGAACTCTGCAGGGTCTCGAATGCAGTCCAGAATTGGTTTGCCAATGTTTCCACACGCCACAGCCCTAACTCCAGAGGCAAGCAGCATGGCTTCGGTTAGCTCAACCACCGTGGTTTTTCCGTTTGTGCCGGTGACACAGATCCACTCTTGCTTGACGTCAAACCGGTCTCTAAGTTTCCAAGCCAAATCGAGATCTCCCCAAATGGGAATCGCCTTCTCATTAGCGTTTTGCACTAGAGCATTAGCGGGTGCAACACCGGGTGAAATAACCATAAGGTCTGGGTTGAAATCCTCGATAGCTTTTTGCTGTTCGGCCAGTTTCCCGATCACAGAGGGTATACCCAGCACTTCGACAATGTCCAAAATTTCAGCTGAGGCAGAATCAGCAACCACTAGCACTTTGGCGCCAAGCTCATGAAGAGTGTCTGCAACTGAGAATCCAGTTTTTGCTAATCCAACAACCACGACTGAGAGTTGAGACCAATCGGAGTGCCAACTGGAAAGGTGATCCAGAGAACCCAATTTGTTAGCCATAAATCCACTCAAGGTAAAACAGTCCGATTCCAGACAAGACCGATAGTCCTGCAATAATCCAGAACCTCACCACGACAGTAATCTCGGCCCAGCCCTTCAGCTCAAAATGATGATGCAGTGGGCTCATCAGAAAAATACGTTTACCCTTGGTGATTTTGAAGTAAGCCCGCTGCAAAATAACTGAACCGGTAACAATCACGAACAAGCCACCAACTAGCACAAGCAGAATTTCAGTTCTTGAAAGAATCGCTAGTGCTGCAAGAGCACCTCCCAAGCTCATTGAGCCGGTGTCCCCCATAATGATTTGCGCCGGTGTGGTGTTCCACCAGAGGAAACCGATTCCCGCTCCGGTGATCGCAGCGGCAATAACTGCAAGATCTAGAGGGTCCCGGATTTCATAACAACTGGCAACATTTTCAATGACTCGTCCGCAGGCCTGATTAAATTGCCAGAATCCAATCACGGCATAAGCTCCGATGGCCATAATGCTGGCACCGATGGCAAGCCCATCCAGGCCATCGGTAATGTTAACGCCATTCGAAGTTGCTGAGATGAGCAGGAAGATCCATAGGACCAGCAAAATCGAGCCGACGACACTGCCAAACATCATCAAGTCAAAACCAGTATCACGGATAACAGATATCTGAGTGGATGCTGGAGTTACCCCACGCTCGTTTGGGCTTCCGAATGCAAAAAACGCGAAGGTTACAGCCACGACAGCTTGACCAGCAATCTTGGCCCAACCGCCAAGTCCGAGTGACCTTTGTTTGTGAGTCTTGATGAAATCATCAATGAATCCAACAATGCCCAGACCAACCATTGCCAGGATTACCAGCAAGGCAGAAATTGAAGGTGCTTCTCCGTTAATCAGCTTTCCAGTGAAGTAGCCGATGACAGATGCAAAAATAATGACAACGCCGCCCATTGTGGGAGTGCCGCGTTTGATGTGATGAGTCTTGGGTCCATCCTCGCGAATGAACTGACCCCATTTCCACTTCCGGAAAAGCCAAATAAATGCCGGGGTCAAAAACAATGTAAACGCCAAGCTGATGGCGCCAGCGGCAAGTAATGCTCTCACTTGACTGCCTCCATAAGCTGGTCTCCCAGGACCCTTAGGTTTGCTGACTTGGAAGATTTCACCAAGACAGTATCGCCTTGAGAGAGTATCCCACGCAGATACTCCAAAGCCTCGTCAATCGAGAGGAAAAACTTCGATTCGCCGTCCCATGAGCCTTCTTGGCTAGCCCCCATGTGAATCACTTTGGCTTTCTCGCCGACCACAACAAGTTGGTCAACATTTAGCCGCACGACAAGTCTTCCAATACTGTCGTGCTCGGATACCGACAGGTCACCGAGCTCGGCCATATGTCCAAGCACTGCAATAGTTCTTGACCCGAATCTGCCAAGCTGTGCCAAAGTCTGAAGTGCGGCCCTCATAGAATCAGGGCTCGCGTTGTAGGCGTCGTTAATTACCGTCACGCCGTCGGCTCTAACTACCCGTTGCATTCTCCAGCGCTCAGCCAGCTGCATCGACGCAAGTGCTTCAGCGATGATCTGCTTGCTCGCTCCCAGTAGGTGCGCTGCGCAAGAAGCCGCCAGTGCGTTCATGATGTGCACGTCTCCGAGAATGTTTAATCGAATAGTTTGCTCACCACCATCTGGCCAGTGCATCGTGTAGCTTGTTCCATCCACCATTGTGGTCACATTCGAAGCTCGGTAACTTGCCTCAGCGCTCGTACCAAACCAACTAACTTCAGCCTTGGTTAACTTCTGCATGTCGCGAACGTAGCTGTCGTCAACGTTTAGTACCACTTTGGCCCCTGGCCGTAACGCGCTAGCAAGTTCAGATTTGATCTTTGCCGTGACATCGATGCCACCAAACTCTCCAACGTGCGCCAGGCCAACTTTCAAGATAATCCCGATGTCTGGGTCTGCCATTCTTGCAAGGTACTCAATGCTGCCAATGCCCTCGGCACCCATTTCAACAACAAGAAACTCGGTCTTCTCGTCCGCACGCAAAATTGAAATCGGAGCCCCAACTCGATTATTGAATGATTCAATTGGGGCAATGGTTGGTCCCAACCGACTGAGAATTTCTCGAAGCATGTTCTTGGTGGTTGTTTTACCATTTGAACCGGTGATCCCAAGAACTTTTAGCTTGCCTTTGGCCTTGAGCTGCCCAACCAACCAAGAAGCCAAGATGCCCAGTGATTCTTCGCTGTTTTCTACAACTATCTGATTGATTTGTTCCGGTAATTGACGTTGTACGACTGCGGCAATAGCACCTCTAGCTAAAGCATCCCCTACATAGTTGTGACCATCTGTGACCTCGCCAGGTCTAGCAAAAAAAAGGCCGCCTGAACTAATTAGCTTGGAATCGGTCTCGACTGTTCCAGATACTTCAGCTGTTGTATCTCCCACCAAGGTGCCATTCAATATTTGTGCCAGATCACTGAGTTTTAGATGAATCATGATCTACTTCCACTCCGTAGGAATGTCTGGAGAGACACTTGTCGATGGAGCAATTCTGTTGGTCAAAAGCACTTGAGAAAGAATCTTTTGATAGCTGGTCACAGCTGCTTGAGAGTTTGTGTAAATCTGTTTTGGTTTGTAAACCATTACTCCAATCGCATATTGGGGATCTTCAGATGGTGCCATTCCTAGAAATGATGTAGCAAAGTAATCTCCGTAGCCAGAGCCTTCTGGAATTTCTGCGGTGCCAGTTTTACCAGCGGAACGGTACCCGGGGACAGAGGTAGCTCTACCAACCGCACCATCCTCTACAACTTCTTCTAGCATCAAAACGACATCCTGGGCGGTTTGTGCTGATACCACTTGGGTAGCAGTTGATTTCGGTATCGAGGTCATTTCGCCGTTTTCGTCTCTGCAGCCAGCAACCAAAACTGGATTCAACCGCACACCGGAGTTCGCGAGGGCCTGATAGGCCGATGTCATCTGAACTGATGAAGCAGATAATCCCTGACCGAATAAAGTTGTGACGTTTGTAACACCATCCCAGTCCCGGTAGTCATTTAGCACTCCACTGGTTTCACCTTCAAAGCCAACCTCGGTAGCCTTGCCTAGTCCAAACCGGAGCATGTAGTCATACCTACTGCTGGCCGGTATGTCCTGGGCGATCATGATCGTTCCAACGTTTGAGGAGTACCTCAACACACCGGCAAGGGTCAATTTCATTGTGTCGTGCGAGAAGCTATCGATGATGGTGCTATCAAAAATCCTTATCGAGTCCGGCGCACTCACTCTGGTTCCCATATTTGCAAAACCCAAATCAATTGCAGTGGCAGCGGTTAGTGACTTCATCGTGGATCCAGGTTCATAGGCAAACTGAAAAACCCTTGCGCCACGTTCTTCTGGCGGAGATTTTCCAGGATCGTTGGGGTCAACGCTTGGTGCTTCGGCAGCCAAAACGATTCGCCCGGTCTTTACTTCAATGACCACCGCAGATGCCCAGTCCGCATCCAAACGCTCTACCTCACTGGCAAGAATTTGTTGTGCTTGATATTGCAAGCTTGCGTCGATGGTTAGAACTACATCCCGCCCAGGCTTTACCTCTTGGGTTACCACCGCGCTGGCTGGAATCCTGATGCCATCGACACCAGTTTCAAAACGCTCTTGGCCATCAACACCGGCCAAGCAAGCGTTGAACTGCCTCTCTATTCCCGCAAGGGCCTTGCCGTCTGTTCCGACGAAACCAATCAGGTTTCCAGCCACCGCGCCATTTGGATAGAGACGATTCTGGAATGCGTCGGAGAATATCCAAGGAATGCCAAGCTCAACAATCTGTCTTTGAGTATCGGCATCAACACGCTTTTTGAGGTTCACGTAGCTCGAAGTTCCAGTAAGTTTTGGCAACAAGGTTGCAACATCTTCCTGCAATATCCTGGCTAGCTCTGTGGCAACTTGCTCCACACTGGTGACTTGGGTGGCTCCATCAATTACTCTCTCGACTGGCCCAACCATTGAAGGCGCAGCGTTGATGTCGTAGCGATAAACAGTTGTTGCCAAAATTGTGCCGTTGGCATCAACAATGTCACCGCGGATAGCAGGAATTGTTCGCGCTACGGCACGCTTTTCGTAGGAGAGCTGACTGATTTGTTCTGCTCGAACGATCTGAAAGTCAATTAGTCGAACTGAAAAAACTAACACAAGAATTGCCGAAATCGAGAGGAATACTCTCATTCTTCTGGATATGTTGGTTTGCCCCGCTGGAATCATTAGTGGAGAAACCTCTCAGGAGTTATCTTGTCGGTGATGCTGGTATCAGGCTGGACGAAACAATGGGCTCCGATGGGATTGCCACTGGTTCAGTTGCACTAGCTGGAACAGTCACCTGGTTAATTTGAGTTGACTCAATAATCATTGCCGAATTGGCTACTAAATTCGTGGATTGAGCACTCGCGATTGGTGCAGGAAGCGGGTGACCAAGCACGGCCTGATCGGTCAACCGAAGAAATACTGGGTTGGTATTTGCAACCATGCCTAGGCGGCTAGCAGTGTTTAGCAAATTCTGATTAGAGGCAAGTGAAGATACTTCCTCGGAAAGAATCTGTGACGTAGTCTCAAGCTCACGCTTTTCTCTCTTTAGATCAGATAGCTCATACACAGACTGTGAGGTGAGGATTGTAAGTAGCAGGTGGAGTATTGAGACGGCTACGAAGCCTGTCACCAAAATCATTACCACCGGAGCACTGACGCGAGATTTTCTAAGTGAATTCATGCTACTTTCCTGATTTTCTCCGCTACTCGCAAGCGCACTGAAGCAGAGCGCGGGTTTGCAGCTATTTCTTGGAGGGTTGCCTGCTCGGCGCCCTTTATGACTAATTTCAAAACTGGAGCGTGTTCTGGCAGCTCGAAAGGCAAGTCAATTGGCGCTGATGAAGTGGCAGCCTGAACTATGGCTTGCTTTACGATGCGATCTTCCAGCGAGTGGTAGGCCAGCACCAGCAACCTTCCGCCTATTTCAAGAGCGTTGATGGCTGCAGGAATGGCACTTTCAAGAATCTCTAGCTCTTGGTTTACAGCGATCCGAAGGGCCTGAAAGACCCGCTTTGCAGGGTGACCGGATGACCTGCCTGGGATGAAGGGCACTATCTTGCTGATGATGCCAGCCAGCTGTTTACTGGAAACAATCGGCGTACTCGCTCGCCGAGAAACAATCTCAGTCGCGATTTTCTTTGCAAAGCGCTCTTCGCCATATTCCTTGAAAATTCGAGTAAGTTCTATTTCGCTAGCGGTTGCAATCAGCTCCGCGGCGGTTTCTCCAGCAGAAGAATCCATCCGCATATCAAGCGGCGCATCAAAGCTGTAAGCGAAGCCACGATCTGGGCTATCGATTTGCATTGAGCTGACGCCCAGATCCATCAAGATTGCCGACGCTTCAGAAAAACCGAACTTCGAAAGAGCTTCAGGAATCTGCTCATAGGTTCCGTGAAAATACTTCACGCGGGAGCCAAATACCTCAAGCCTTTTGCCAGCAAGTTCTAGGGCAAGCAGGTCACGGTCGATTCCAATTACGGTGAGGTTCTCAAAGCTATTCAAAAAAGCCTCGGAGTGTCCTCCAAGGCCAAGGGTGCAATCAACTAAGACCGCGGAATCGCTTGCGAGCGCAGGGGCTAGTAACTCCAAGGTACGAGCTAGCATCACTGGTTCGTGTAGTGATTCGAGATTCTTGTTTGTCATGAGGTGATAGGCCCCTTAGCCGCCTGATTGGTTTTGATATCGGGGAAGAAAATCAAACCCAAATCAGGCAGTCAAGGTCAAAACAGGCCTGGAATCACCTCCTCGGAAATTTCCGAGAAGTCATTTTCTTTGTTTGCTAAGTAGTCAGTCCAAGCCGTGGCGTCCCAAATCTCTGCCCTTGACCCAACGCCTATAACAACGAGCTCTTTACCTAGTCCTGCGTAGGTTCTTAGAGCTGGTGGGATAGTTACTCTGCCCTGCTTGTCAGGGATTTCGTCCGACGCTCCGGAAAGAAAGATTCTTAGGTAGTCGCGGGCCTGCTTGCTAGTGATTGGTGCCTGGCGAATTGTTTCGTTTATCGCCTCAAACTCTTTTGAGGAGAAAACGTAAAGACAACGGTCCTGGCCACGGGTAAGTACCAGTCCAGAAGAAAGATCATCGCGGAACTTGGCTGGAAGAATAACCCTGCCCTTTTCGTCCAGCTTGGGGGCGTGAGTGCCTAGAAGCATCGAAATCCCCTTCCCCTTGCAATAAGCCGCTTTTGCGATTTCCTCCACTATACACCACTTTGACCCACTTTGTGGTCAAAATTGGGAAAAAAGACCCATTCGGGCGTGTTTGGCCTTAAATGCAAAAAGACCCTCAAAATGAGGGCCAAATTGGGCTAATTACTAGGGTTTACTCCCCTTGCCTCTTATCCCAGCGGTCTTCGAAGAAATTACGACCAGGCTTTGGGGAGTTTGGGGTGGATTGGCCAAAACCTGAGCTTAGGTCCGGAAGCTGGATGTTTGAGGTGGCAACAACTAGTCCGGCGAGCATGATCAAGAATCCAACCACGCCAACAATGGAGAACTGAATAAGAACTCCTGTTAGAAGCACCCCGAGCCCGACTACGGCTAACAGTGCTCCACCGATTAGCTTGGCTGCAGGATTTCCGACGCGTTTAGCCTTAGAGGCTATGCCCTTGTCGCTGTCCATGAGCCCGCGCTCTAGCTCATCTAGCAGCTGCTGTTCGCGCTCTGACAAACCCATGAGGAACTCCCAATTCGATAGCTCTTGAGCCAAGTCTAACCCAATCAAGCTAGTTAGGCTATTGCTGTGAATGAATCCGAGAGCCTGCTGAAGTTAGTGCAGGAGCACCTGGACGAGTTTTGTGCCACCCAGCTGCGAGAGTTCGGGGCAATTTCGGAAGACCTAGCGCCTCTGGTGAGTTATACCCAAGCACTACTGCAAGGCGGCAAGCGTTTTCGGGCGCTGTTTTGCTATTGGTCCTGGGTTGGCCACCTTGGCACTGCACCTATTCAATCAAGTGATCAGCGTGCGCGCTCGGCCGAAGCCATGGTTGGAATTGCGGCCTCACTCGAGATGTTTCAGGGTGCAGCATTGGTCCACGATGACTTGATAGACCAGTCCGATCTGCGCCGCGGTCAGCCAGCAGTTCACAAAAGATTTGAAACCCTTCATAAAAACTCTTACTGGGCTGGATCACCGGAGAGATTTGGTGTTGCAGGATCTGTCCTTGTTGGGGACCTAATGCTTGGTTGGAGCAGCGAGATATTCGGTAGCGCGCTGCTGAATGCTCCAAATAATGAAATTTCTGCAGCTTGCCGAGATGAGTTCAGCCGAATGCGCGTTGAGGTCATGGCTGGTCAGTACCTGGACGTCGTGGAAGAAAATGCCGCAATAACCAGGCCGGTAGAAGATGCCGTAGGCAGGGCCAACAACGTTATTTTGTACAAGAGTGCCAAGTATTCAATCGAGGCACCACTTCTAATCGGTGCCGCATTCGCGGGGGCTAATCCTGATCAGCTAAGGCAGCTATCAGAGTTTGGTGTTCCACTAGGAATGGCCTTCCAACTGCGTGACGATGTGCTGGGGGTATTTGGTGATTCGGCCATTACCGGTAAACCTGCAGGCGATGACCTTAGAGAAGGAAAACGCACTGTGCTCATTGGTTACACCAGAGCCTCTCTGACCGCCTCCGTTGGCAAGCTCTTTGACGAAATGCTCTCTTCGCGAGAGCTAACAGATGAGCAGGTTTCGTTCTTGCAACAAACAATCGTTGGCTCTAAGGCTCTGGAAAAAGTTGAGCGAACCATTACCGAACTAGCCGATCAGGCGATGGCTGCTCTAGAAAGAATTGAAATCGATGGCCAGGCCAAGGCACAACTAAAGTCGATGGCTCAAAAGGTAATTAACCGTCAGGCTTAGATATCTAGCATCTGGGCTAGACGCCTTACTGGGGCCTTTTTACCTTCCAAAAGAGATTGAAGTGGTGTCTGACCCAAAACATCAGAGTGGGTAAACAGCCAAGTTATGGATTCTTCGATGCTGTAGCCAGAATCCAGCAGCATGATGATGGTTCCTCGAAGTGGAGCCAAGGGCTCTCCTTGAACTATCACATCCGCTGGAATCATTAGCTGTCCATCTTTTTTGACTGCCACCAGGCTGTATTCCTCCAGGAGTCGGTTTACTCTTCCTTTTGGAACGTTGAGTGTTTCCGCGGCTTGCTCCACGGTAATCCAGTTCTTCACTGGATCTGAAGTATTGTTCACGCTACTAGATTGCCACACCCGAGCCCTTCACGGAATAACCAATCTTGCTGTGTGAACATAGAAAGGCTTATGAAGCCACAAGTATGCTCAATCAAGCCAATCGAGTTGGCTCTAATTGCCCTGCCGAAGAAAAGCACATACATCTTCTATAAGCGCAGGAGAGCTCAATGGCTGACCTCCTAGGTCAACTGGTAGCTGGCCGCTATTTGATAAAGGCCTTTGTGGCCTCGGGTGGCATGGCGAGCGTTTATCGAGCCCAAGACCAAATCTTGGAGCGGGAGGTTGCGCTCAAGGTTATTCACCCACACTTGGCCACCGATAGATCCTTTGTCGAAAAGTTTCGTCGGGAAGCAAAAATGGCCGCTTCGCTATCTCACCCGAACTTGGTTAACGTATTTGATCAGGGAACCGACAATGACATCACCTTCTTGGTGATGGAATTCGTCCCTGGCATTAACCTGCGAGATGCCCTTAATGACTTTGGCGCCTTATCCCCTGACAGGGTCTTGGAAATTCTGGAGCCTTTGACCGCAGGCTTAGCGGCCGCTCACTCCGCCGGTGTTTTACACCGAGACCTAAAACCCGAAAACGTGTTCTTGTCGGACAACGGAACAGTCAAACTCGGTGACTTTGGTCTTGCAAGAGAAATCTCTTCCCAGACCCAAACGGGTTCGATAGTTGGAACCGCCGCCTACCTATCCCCCGAGCTAGTGCTCCGCGGTCAAGCTGATGCCAGAAGCGATATCTACTCACTTGGAGTGATGGCTTTTGAAATGCTTACCGGTAAGCAGCCTTACGCAGGTGATCAAGCCGTCCAGGTCGCATACCAACATGCCAATAGCAACATACCGGCGCCATCTAGTTTGAATCTGAAAGTTCCTGAGCTTCTAGATGAAATAGTGCTCTGGGCCACTGCTAGAAATTCGAATGATCGACCTGCAAGCGCCAAGGAATTACTTCCTGTTATATCTCGAGCCAAATCAGACATCAAGCGCGGTCTGACTACAACATTCGAAGACTTTGGGCTAATTAGAAACAACACTGAAGTGTTTGTTGCACCCGCCGGTGCAACCGAAGTTATTGGTGAATATCAGCAAGATCAGCCGGAGCAAAAAAATGATGGCTTCGTGAAACTCAAGAAAGCTAACCGCCGCAGTGGGCGTTGGGTAGTGACACTAACCTTGCTGGCAATCTTTACTTCTGGTGGAGCGGGCTGGTGGTTTGCTAGTGGTCCAGGTGGTCAAACGATTGTCCCCGAGCTTGAAGGTAGGTCATTAGAAGTTGCCATTTCTGCCCTTGAGCCAATGGGGCTAACAGTCGTTGAACAACAGGAGCACGACGCCCAAGTTCCGGTTGGCCTAGTGATAAGAACGGAGCCAACCGCTGGCACCAGAGTTTTCAAGCAATCCGAGGTGAAGGTGTTTACATCTCTTGGGCCCAAGCAGGTTCTGGTTCCTGAATCCTTAGGTCTAGACCTAGAGCAAGCTACGAAGCTGCTGGAATCAACTGGGCTTGTTGCTGGAAATGTTTCTTCGTTTTTTGGCCTCGCAGAGGCAGGTCAAGTTCTAGCATTTTCGAAACCAACTGGGACTTCGATAGCTGAAGGTAGTGTCGTGGATTTACGTGTCTCGCTCGGTCCGTTGCCGGATGTTGTCGGGGAGGATTTCTCGCAGGCTATTCAGACACTAGAAGCACTTGGGCTTACCGTGACTTCGCTGGAGGTGTTCAATGATGATGTTTCGGCAGGGCGGGTTGTTTCCATCACTGCGTCATCGGATCCACTCCCCGAATCAGGATCTGTCACCCTAAACGTTTCTAAGGGTCCGGAGTTTATGACTTTGCCAAACGTTGTTGGAGAGACTGTAGCTGCTGCCAAGAATGCCCTTGAGTCTCTCGGTTTTACTGTGTTGGTAGACACCGATCAACTCAGTAGTCGATTTGGAGTTGTGAAGGTCACCAGGCAAAACCCAGCGGCATCTTCAAGGGTTCGTGTAGGAACCCAGGTAACTATCTTTACGCGCTAGCGCTTCGATAGCTTTTCAGAAACTAAGAATGCTAGCTCGAGTGACTGCATGTGATTGAGCCTTGGATCGCAAAGCGATTCGTAGTGCTGCTCTAAAGTAGCCTCATCGATTTTCTCGGATCCGCCCAAGCACTCTGCAACATCGTCACCAGTTAGCTCGATGTGTAAACCTCCAGGGAATGAGCCAAGCGACTTGTGAACATCGAAGAAACCAGAAACTTCATCCATAACATCGTCAAAGTGACGTGACTTGTAACCATTTTTGGTGGTGATGCCATTGCCATGCATCGGATCGGTAACCCAAAGCGGCTTAGCGTCGCTTGCCAAAACAGCCTCAATAAGTGGTGGGAGTTTCTCTCTGATTTGGGATGCACCCATGCGGGTGATGAAGGTAAGCCTGCCAGGCTCACGATTTGGGTCAAGCTTTTCGATTAGGTCTAAAACATCCTTTGGTTTGGTGGCAGGACCAAGCTTTACGCCAATTGGGTTTCTAAGTCTTGCCATGAAATCAATGTGAGCTCCATCAAGCTGCCTGGTTCGCTCACCCACCCAGAGAAAATGTCCGCTAGTACCGTAAGGGTTACCGGTACGAGAATCAATTCTGGTCAGCGGGCGTTCGTAGTCGAACAACAAAGCCTCGTGCGAAACGTAGAACTCGGTGCTCTTGAGAGCGTCAAAGTCAGCGCCACATGCATCCATGAACCTAATCGCGCGGTCAATTTCGCCAGCTAGTTGTTCGTAACGAGAGTTAGCTGGGTTATCAGTGAAACCCTTGTTCCACTCGTGCACCGAACGAAGATCTGCAAAACCACCGGTGGTGAAGGCGCGAATCAAATTCAGCGTTGAAGCCGAGGTGTGATAGGCGCGCACCATTCTGGCAGGATCAGTAGCTCTGGATTCGGGTGTGAAATCGTAGCCATTTACCGCATCACCTCGGTAAGCAGGTAGGGTCACGTCTCCACGAGTTTCGGTGTCCGAAGAACGAGGCTTAGCAAACTGGCCTGACATGCGACCCATCTTCACGACAGGCAATGACGCTCCATACATCAAAACAACGGCCATCTGCAAAATTGTCTTGACTCGGTTACGAATGCGATCCGCTGTGGCGTCGGCAAAAGTTTCCGCGCAGTCACCGCCTTGCAGCAAGAATGCTTTACCTTCAGCAGCTGCAGCGAGCCTGGTCCTAAGAGTGTCTACTTCTCCGGCAAAAACCAACGGAGGAACGGTTGAAAGTTCCTGGCGAGCAGCAGCTAGCCGAGCCTGGTCAGTCCAGACCGGTTGCTGCGCGGCAACTAGATTCTGGTAATTGTCTAGCCCGCTCAAAACCTTCGGGTCAGCTTGTATGTTTGGCTCCATGATTTATTCTAAGTGGCGAGCGCTGCTCGCTTTTCCTTCACTGTCGAAGCGTACTGATCCGCGTATTCTTGACCGCTTATTCGCATCAGCTCATACATAATTTCATCAGTAACCGCGCGCAAGACAATTCGGTCACCTTCCATTCCATCAAATCTAGAAAAATCCAACGGCTTTCCGTAAATAATTCCCACCCGGCGAACCCGCGGAAACCTGGTTCCAATTGGCTGGACTTTTTCGGTGTCAATCATTGCAACGGGAATCACGGGAACTTTTGCTTCTAGCGCCATGCGGGCAATACCGGTTCTTCCGCGATAGAGCTTGCCATCAGGTGATCTAGTTCCTTCTGGGTAGATACCAAGAAGCTGGCCTTGCTCCAAAACACCCAGTCCGGTGTTCAAAGCGGCCTCAGATGCCTTGCCGCCAGATCTATCGATTGGCAGCTGTCCTGTGGATTTGAAAAAAAGTTTCACAAAAAATCCCTTGATGCCCTTGCCCGTGAAGTACTCGCTCTTGGCAAGGAAAACTACCGGTCTTGGGCACTGCAGTGGCAAGAATATGGAGTCCGAAAAAGAAAGGTGATTGCTGGCCAGAATTGCAGCCCCTGAGGTCGGCACGTTCTCAACCCCGCGAGTCCATGGTCTAAAAATAAAGCGCAGCAGAGGACCTAGAACGAACGTCTTCAGAATGAAATACGTCATGGCTACCTCCCTGTCCTGGGCTAAATCTCAAGTTTAGTGTTCGAGCCTAGCTAACGCTATGGCGGGCTAAGTCGGCAGCTCCGATAAGGCCTGCCTGGTTCAAGAACTTAGCTTTGATTATCTTCAACTCCGGCCTATAACCCTTAGCTGGAATCAATCGCTCAAAAGAAGACTTAATCGGAGCCAGTAATCTATCTCCCACGGCGCTAACGCCGCCTCCGATAACAACTAGTTCAGGATCCAGCAACGGCACATAAATCGAAGCAATAGCTGTCCCAAGATTTTGACCCAGCTCGGAAATTAGCTCGTTGGCAGCACCATCGTTTTCGGAAATGGCCAGATAGAGCTGCTCACCGGATAGCTCACCTGTTTCAAGCATCAATTCCTTTAGCCTTGCTGCCTTTGCGTCACCTGATGAGGCAAGCTCCCTCGCCGCTTTGAGTAGAGCCGTGCCCGAACAATAAGACTCAACACAGCCACGTTGCCCACAACCACACTGCTTGCCTCCTGGATGCAGCACCGCATGGCCAAGTTCTCCCCCGATACCGAAACCCCCTTTTAGCAAAATGCCATCCGAGATAATCGCCCCGCCAACACCGGTGCCAATTGTGAGCATGATCATGCTATTTGAACCAACACCTGCACCAAACCGAAACTCTGCCCACCCGGCAGCGTTTGCGTCGTTCTCGAGCAGGACAGGAAGCTTGGTTTTGGTCTCAATTCGCTTTTTCAGCGGTTCATTGCGCCAGGCGGCAATGTTTGGGGAATGGTACATAATCTCTCGATCGGCGCTCATAAATCCTGCGGCAGCCACCCCAACAGCAGCCACTTGCTGACCTTCACCGAGAGCTGAAATCAGCGAGCCAATGGCTTCGATCATCTGGTCTGAATCATCAATTGGGCTGGGAACCTTAAGCTCGCTGAGGATGTTGCCGGCGTCATCAACAAGGGCACCGGCCATTTTCGTGCCACCGATGTCTATGCCTATTGAGTGCATCTTCTCGCCCATCTGAAAGGTCAAAACAGACCAAAAAGCGAGTTTACCGCCCATATTTGAGATTGGGTGGCCCATGAATGTGCTCAGATAGGCCCAGAAAGGCTATAGTTATCCAAAATCATTCAAATAGAGGAGCCAAAATGAGATCCTACGAACTGCCATCGCTAGTTGAATCGCCTGCGAATGAGAGCATTACCGATCTTCTCCTTCAGAGAGTGAAACAAACCCCGAACCTGCCTCTTTTTGCTGTAGAAAAAACTCCAGGGGTTTGGACTGAGGTTAGTGCTAAAGATTTCCTGACTCAGGTTGAGGATCTTGCAAAAGGATTCATCGCTTCTGGAATTAGACCTGGTGACGCTGTTGGCATCATGAGCCGCACCCGCTACGAGTGGGCGCTGGTTGACTTTGCTTTATGGTTCGCTGGAGCTGTTTCAGTCCCAATCTATGAAACCAGCGCGCCGGCGCAGATTGAATGGGTGCTTTCAGACTCTGATGCAGTTGCATTGATAATCGAAAACTCGGAACACCAAAAAAGATTTGACTCAATCAAAGCAATGGTTCCATCCGTCAAGCAGGTTTGGAAACTAGAGGATGACTCGCTTGTGAAATTAGTTGCTCAGGGCAAGGAAGTCACTGCTCAGCAACTTGAGCAGGCTCGCAGTTCGTTGAAACTGGATTCGCTGGCCACAATTATCTACACATCTGGAACAACAGGTAAGCCAAAGGGTTGTGAACTGCTGCATCGTGGATTTGTTGATCTTTCAAAAAACTCCAAGATTGAACTTCCTGAGGTTGTAAAGGAAGGCTACGCAACCGTTATGTTCTTGCCTCTAGCTCACGTCTATGCGAGGTTCATCTCAATTCTTTGTGTTCACGCCGGAATTAAAGTGGGACACCAGCCTGACACCACAAACGTGGCAGCGGCAATGCAGTCTTTCCACCCTGACTTCTTGCTGGCAGTTCCTAGGGTGTTCGAAAAGGTTTATAACTCTGCTGAGCAGAAAGCCGAAGCCGGCGGCAAGGGAAAGATCTTCAGAAAAGCTGTGCATGTAGCTATTGATTACTCTCGTGCCCTAGACGCTAAAGGCGGACCTTCAATTGGGCTAAAAGTCCAGCACAAGATATTCGACATTCTTGTTTATAAGAAACTACGTGCCGCTATGGGTGGAAAAGTCAAATACGCAGTCTCTGGTGGAGCCCCATTAGGTGAACGACTTGGACACTTCTTCCGTTCAATTGGATTAATCGTTCTGGAAGGCTACGGACTTACAGAAACTAGCGCCCCGGCAATGATTGGGCGCGTTACAGACGCCAAGATTGGAAAAGTTGGCCGGGTTTTGCCTGGCTGTGGAGTCAAGATTGCCGATGATGGTGAGATTCTTCTTAAGGGTTCTAACGTCCTTCGTGGTTACTGGAAGAACCCGGAAGCTACTAAGGCAACGATGGACGGCGAATGGTTTAAGACCGGCGACATCGGCGAACTGGACGATGAGGGCTTCATTTCCATTACTGGACGTAAGAAAGAGCTAATTGTTACTGCTGGTGGAAAAAACGTTGCCCCTACAGCCTTGGAAGATCCGCTGCGAGCCAGCCCAATTATTGGCCAGGCTGTAGTCATCGGTGACCAGAGGCCGTTCGTTGCTGCTCTTCTGTCACTCGACCCAGAAATGATGCCGGTGTGGCTAGCTAATAATGGACAACCTTCAGATCTCACTCTTTCACAAGCAGCAAAGAACCCAAGAGTGCTTCAGGAGCTCCAAAAGGCAGTAGACGAGGTTAACTCAACTGTTTCAAATGCTGAAGCAATCAAAAAGTTCGAAGTCATTGACAGTGAGCTATCGGAGAAATCTGGTCACTTGACTCCTTCGCTGAAGATAAAAAGAGAAGCCGTCACCCGAGATTTCGCTCCGGTAATCGAGCAAATTTATGGTGGTTCACCGACAACATCTGACGCGATTAATCTTCCGAGCTAGTTGGGCATAAACCAGCTAGTTTCGCGAAGCGCTGCGATGCTGATCTTTCTAGCTTCGGGGTCTAACCGATCTAAATAGACCTTGCCGTCTAGATGATCGATTTCGTGCTGCAAAACTTGAGCTAGTAACCCTTCGGCTTCAATGTTAACTTGCTCTCCTTCGAGAGTGGTTCCAGAGACTTTTACCTTTTGGTACCTTGGAGTTTTTGACCAGATATCCGGAAGCGAAAGGCAACCTTCGTCTACAAGTTCTAGTTCGCCAAAAGTTTCAACAAGAACTGGATTGATCAGGTGACCAATAACTCCATCGACTTTATAGCTGAACGCTCGAAGGTTCACACCGATTTGTGGTGCAGCAACGCCTGCGCGACCAGGTAGGTCGGTTGCCTGCTCTAAATCAAGAACAAGATTTCGAATGGAATCAGTTATCTCAGGTATTGGATCCGAGGCAGTCCTAAGGACCGGGTCCCCGAATAACCGAATCTGTCTATCGGCCATAAATTAGAGTGGCGAAAGCATTGAACCAACAACCTCGGCAGCTAGTTCTCTAGCTGCTTCACGAGTTTGTTTGTTTAGCTCATTGAACTTGATAACTGATCCAGCAGCAAGAGCCGGGTCATAAGGCATACGGACTACTGAGCGAACTCTAGTTTTGAAGTGCTGTTCGATCTCATCTAGCTTTACCAAAAGTGTCGCTTGGGTTGCGGTGTTAAGTGCAACAACAGAGTTTCTAACCAATTCACCAAAGCCGTTCGCTTCTAACCAGGTGAGAGTCTCCGAGGCCAGCCTTGCTTCGTCGACAGAACCACCGGAGACAATCACCAAAGTGCTGGCTCGTTGCAGAGTGGGTCTCATAACCGAGTGAACGATACCCGTACCGCAGTCTGTAATCACTACCGAATAGTAGCGAGCTGCCATATCGGCAACCACGTTGTAATCACCCTCGTTAAAAGCTTCTGAAAGCATTGGGTCAGCATCCGAGGCCAACACATCAAGGCGGGTTTCATCTCTTGAAATCATGTTAGTAAACTCGGCGAAGCCATCAATCGAAGCTGCTCTGTTAACTACGTCTCGAACAGTGAATCTAGTTGACTTGCTAACACGTTCGGCCAAGGTTCCACGGTCAGGGTTGGCGTCAATAGCAATAACGCGATCTTCCCTAACCTGAGCCAGCGCCATACCAAGAAGTGTGCTGATGGTGGTTTTACCAACTCCACCTTTTCTAGTGAGAACCGGAATGTATTTGGTTCCACCTTCAAGCAATGCACCAATTCTGGCATCCATTGCTTTACGTGCTTTGACTTTTGGTGGGTCACCCAAATTTATTAGTTTCAAACTGATAAAGAACAGCAAGCGGCGCCAACCGGATTCCGGAGCCGCACGAAACTTTGCTGATGCGTCAATCAGCCTGTCCGCGGTGAGCATCGCAGCTGGTTCTGGTTCGTCAAAAGTCTCTCCACGAAGACTGTCTCTTCTTGAGTAACCAGTTCTTGTTTGGTCCTGCCCTTGGGCGACAACGCTCTCAAGTTCTTGTGCGCTTGTGTCTGGGATTACCTCGATGGAGGATGTGGCTGGTGAGATGTCAACTTCGGTTGAAACTACAGAAAGTTGGGAGCTGCCCTCAGACCCAAAGTCCGTTGGGTCAACGTTTGGGGAGTTTTCTCCTAGACCTGCTCCGTCTTCTCCGAATCCAGAATCTTTCTTCTTTGCCAAGAACTATCTCCTATGTGACTGAATCAAAAGCAACTCTGCAATTCTAAGGCAGTTACCAAAGGTGCGCTAATTAGCCTTCAATTTCAAGGATTAGATCGCCCGCGTCAACTGACTGGGTGCTTGAAATGGCAAGCCGCTTGACGGTTCCGGCCATGCTGGCTGTGATTGTGGCCTCCATTTTCATGGCCTCAATGCTTGCAACCGGCTGACCCAAATCAACTTTGGCCCCGGCAACTGTTTTTAGGGTGACAACACCCTGAAATGGTGCAGCGACGTGGCCGAGTTTAGAAACATCTGCCTTTTCAGAGCTCACCACATCGCTAACAATCTTTCGATCTCTTACGTTTATTGGACGTAGCTGCCCGTTGAGGGTTGCCATGACAGTTCTAAAGCCCTTAGCGTCCGGTGTTCCAATCGCTTCCAGGCCAATAAACAAGGTGAGTCCTTTGGAAAGTTCAATGACGTGCTCTTTTCCTTGCTCAAGACCGTAAAAGAAGTCGATGGTGTCTACTTGATCGAGGATTCCGTAGTTATCTCGCATCTTCTTGAACTCCCGGTATGGGTCCGGAAACAGCAGTCTGTTTAGCGTTGCACGGCGATCAGAACTGCTGCCCGCAAGCAAAGCCAAATCCTCAGCGGAAACTTCCGTTAGCGATAGATCAACAGTTTTGCCCTTGAGCACCTTACTTCGGAATGGTTCTGGCCAGCCGCCTGGTAGATCACCCAATGCTCCAGCCATAAACCCGACAACTGAGTCTGGGATGTCATAGTTTTGCGGATTGTTGGCAAAATCCTCTGGGTCAGCACCCACTGCAACTAGGTGCAGTGCTAGGTCGCCAACAACCTTCGACGAAGGTGTCACCTTCGGTGGCCTTCCTAAAATCTTGTTGGCGGCCGCATACATGTCCTCGATCTGTTCAAACTGGTCCCCTAGTCCTAGCGCTATTGCCTGCTGACGCAGGTTCGAGAGTTGTCCACCTGGAATCTCGTGATCATAGATCCGACCGGTAGGTGCAGGTAAACCTGATTCAAATGGTGCATACACTCGCCTGACGGCTTCGAAGTAAGGCTCGAGCTGAGTAAACGACGACAACGAGATCTGAGTATCGCGGCTCGTATTCGCTAGTGCTGCTACTAAAGACGATGCGGATGGTTGCGAGGTAGTTCCACTCATTGGAGCGCTTGCAACATCCACAGCGTCAACACCGGCTTCAATTGCTGCCAATAGTGTGGCTAGTTGACCTCCGGCAGTGTCGTGGGTGTGCAGGTGAACTGGCAGATCAAACTTCTCACGCAGAGCGGCAACGAGCAACCTGGCAGCTTCAGGGCGTAACAGGCCTGCCATGTCCTTGATTGCAATGATGTGTGCACCAGCGCTAACAATCTTCTCGGCAAGGCTCAAATAGTAATCAAGTGTGTATAGATCTTCTTTAGGGTCAAGTAAGTTTCCGGTGTAGCAAATGCCCACCTCTGCAATCGCGGTCTTGGTTGCCAGCACCGCTTCAATCGCAGGACGCATTTGCTCTACATCGTTTAGCGCATCAAAAATGCGGAAGATGTCCACACCCGACTCTGCTGCTTCCTTCACAAACGCATCAGTAACAGTTTCTGGATATGGCGTGTAACCAACGGTGTTTCGACCTCGAAGTAGCATCTGAATGCAAATGTTTGGGATTGCCTTGCGAAGAGCAGCCAATCTTTCCCACGGGTCTTCGGCCAAGAATCTAAGTGCCACATCATAAGTGGCTCCTCCCCAAGCTTCAACCGAAAGAAGCTGTGGGGTCAGACGTGCCAGGTGCGGTGCAACCTGAACCAAATCTCTAGTTCGGACACGGGTAGCAAGAAGCGATTGATGAGCGTCTCTGAAAGTTGTATCGGTAATTGCAACGTGTTTTTGGTTTCGTAGCTCCTTTGCAAAAGCTGCCGGTCCAAGATCCAAAAGTCTTTGCCTAGATCCATCTGGGGCTGGAAGTGTCAAATCTGCAGCGGGAAGTTTCATGGCAGGGTTCACATAGTTGAGCCTTGGACCATTTGGTTGATTGACGGTAGTTTCTGCTAACCACTGCAACAGCTTTGTTCCGCGATCCTTTGAGGGTCTGGTGAGCATTAGCTCAGGTCGCTCTTCAATGAATGCGGTACTCAAATTTCCAGTTGCAAAGGTTTCATCTTCTAAAACGCCCTGCAGGAATGAAATGTTAGTTGCGACTCCGCGAATTCTGAATTCGGCGAGTCCTCTTCTGGCTCTTGCAACAGCCGCCTCAAAGGTTAGACCCCTGGCGACCAGCTTCACGAGCAAAGAATCAAAGTGCGGTGAAACTTCTGAACCGGCTGTGACCGTTCCTCCGTCGAGTCGAATTCCTGCTCCTCCGGGAGAGCGATAGGTAGTTATCTTTCCGGTGTCTGGCCTGAAATTCGCTGAAGGATCTTCTGTTGTGATTCGGCACTGAATCGCAAAGCCTCGCATCGAGATAGTTTCTTGTGAAAGACCCATGTCTTGAAGGCTCTGACCCGAAGCAATCCGCATTTGAGACTGCACGAGGTCGATGTCAGTGATTTCCTCGGTTACGGTGTGCTCCACCTGAATCCTTGGGTTCATCTCAATAAAGACGTGCTTGCCCGCGTTTGGACCCACAGTCTCGACCAGGAACTCAACCGTTCCGGCGTTCTGGTAGCCAAGCTCCTTGGCGAAGTTGACAGCGTCTTTGTATAGCTGCTTACGCAAAGTCTCATCGATGTTTGGGGCTGGAGCAATCTCAACCACCTTCTGGTTACGGCGCTGAATCGAGCAATCGCGTTCGAAGAGATGAACAACATTGCCTGTACTATCGGCCAAGATCTGAACCTCGATGTGACGAGGCCTAAGCACGGCCTGCTCAAGAAAGACCCTGGCATCGCCAAATGCGCTTTGCGCCTCCCTTGAAGCTTGGTCGATTGCCTCGGCAAGATTTTTGGCATCTGCGACGCGGCGCATGCCGCGTCCGCCACCGCCAGCTACCGCCTTAACATAAAGAGGAAAGCCAATCTTCTCTGCCGCTTTGATTAGCTGCTTTGGGTCTTCTGAAGATCCAGAAGAATGTAAAACTGGAACCCCGGCTTTGGTCGCTGCGGCAATTGCATTTACTTTGTTGCCAGCTAGCTCTAAAACCTCAGAGCTTGGACCTATAAATGAAATGCCGTTTTCGCGAGCAGTTTTTGCAAGTTCGGGGTTCTCGGACAAAAAACCATAGCCGGGGTAAATGGCATCGGCACCGCAGGCTTTTGCAACTCGAATGATTTCGGCAACGTTCAGGTAAGTACTTACCGGGTGACCCTTTTCGCCAATTTGATATGCCTCGTCAGCTTTTTGACGATGAGTGGAGTTGCGGTCTTCATATGGAAAAACGGCCACCGTCTTGGCGCCAAGCTCATAGGCAGCACGAAAGGCGCGAACAGCGATTTCGCCTCGATTTGCGACCAAAATCTTGCTAAACATGGGCCCTTACTGATGGTTAGAAACAGTTCGTTTCGCGTAAATACATTAACTCAATAAAAAGGTAGCCTATTTGGGTGCATGTACTAAGCGTGAGTTCCCTAAAGGGCGGTGTCGGAAAGACAACCGTTGCCCTAGGGCTTGCCTCAGCATCACTATCTAGAGGGCTTCGCACCCTGGTGGTCGATCTAGACCCTCAGTCTGATGCGACCACTGCTCTTGGGGCAACGAGGGAGCTCAAGCTGTCATGCGCAGAGGTTCTAAAGCTTCCCAAGCACGCCAACGTGGTTAGGGCAATTGTAGCTAGTGACTGGGAGTCTCCTTCTGCGGGGACAATGGATCTTCTCCCGGGAAGCCCAAAGGTAGTCGAGTTTGATAGCCCAACTCCGACCAAGAGGGATCTTTGGAGGCTGGAGGAAGCCTTGAGTCGGGTGGAGACGGATTACGATCTTGTGATCGTTGACACTCCCCCGTCATTGAATGGACTAACCCAGCTTGCCTGGACGGCAAGCGACAGGGTTTTGATTGTTGCAGAGCCTTCGATTTTCTCTGTGCTGGCAGCAGACCGAGCAATGCGAGCGATCACAAGAATCAGCAAGCAAACAGCCGGCCGTTTGAAACCGCTTGGTGTTCTAGTCAATCGCTACGTTCCAGCATCTAAGGAGCATCAGTTCCGGCTAGCGGAACTTGAGCAGCTGTTTGGATCAGATTTACTCTCCGTTGCAATTGAGGAACACTCCGCGGTTCAGCAAGCCCAAGGTGCAGCAAGACCAATTCACAGTTGGCCTGGTGAAGTAGCTGGCAATACCGCTAAGTCTTTCGAGTTAGTTCTAGATCAGATGTTCCAGTCGCACAGAGCAGACAATAATATGAGGTCTTCAAAGCGAAGCGCAAAGGGTCTAAAAGGTGCCAAGATTCGACGCGGAGCTATTCAGACAGTGCTTGATTTGGTAGACGAGCCCTAAACAGCTTTTCTGTTGGCTCTTCTGGAAGCTAGCTCGTCCATGTCATCTAGGTGCAAGCTCTGAATGTTAACAAGCGATGCCTCTACTTCACGAAGCACTCTTCCAACAGCAATTCCAAATACACCCTGTCCACGGCCAAGCAGGTCAATAACTTCATCCTGTGAGGTGCAAAGGTAAACTCTGGCTCCATCGCTCATCAGGGTGATGCGAGCTAGGTCATTCATACCCTCAGAGCGTAACTGATCAACGGCGATTCGAATCTGCTGCAGCGATACTCCAGTGTCGAGAAGTCTCTTCACAAGTTTTAGAACCAGAATGTCGCGGAACGCATAAAGTCTTTGTGAACCGGAACCGGTTGCCGAGCGAACCGAAGGCTGCACAAGTGCGGTTCTGTCCCAGTAGTCCAACTGACGGTAGCTAATGCCGCTCGCCGAAGCCGCCGCAGTTCCGCGGTAGCCAACTTTTGGGTCCTGCGAAATCATGCCGTCGGTAAATAACATGTCGTTATCGAAACCGTCGTTTTGAGACATCGCCTAACCTTTCTGTAATGGTTGAACGTTCCAATTCTCCCGCACTAGTGCCAGCAAGGCCAGTTAATCGGTAAGGGCGGCGTGTCGAGCGCCAAATTAAGGGGTTTTTACTTGTCGATCTTAGAGATAACGGACTTGATTAGCTCGGAACGGATGGTTGCGAACTGGTTCTCAATTTCCTGGGCGTAGTGGGTAGCTCGGGACTTACTAGCTGCTTCATTCTTGGAAAGTACCGGTGCAACAACCCCCTCGATGATTCCAATCTCGCGATCAGCCGAAGCCTTTAATCCTCTCAGATGTCTGGGGGAAATACCGAAGCGCTGAAGGTGAACAATCGCTCGGGCGATTTCAAGATCTGAACTTTCAAAAGGCTCTTTGTTAATAAGCATGAGAGTCTGTGCATCTTGCAGTAAACCTGCACTGATTCCGGTCTCGCTCATAAGAGCGACCTTGGTGAGTTTGATTGGATTCTTTGGTTGAAGTTTTGCAACCGATGCCTGAACCTGAGGAAGGTTTGGGGTCTTGCCTGAATCAAGCTGCTCTAGGTAGTCGCGAATAACTCTAAGTGGAAGATACTGATCTCTTTGCAGCTCAAGAATTACTCTGGTGCGCTGAACATCTTGTTCTGAAAACTTACGGTAGCCAGCAGGTGTGCGCTGCGGTTCGATCAGACCCTGTTCTTCAAGAAATCTCAACTTGGAAGGAGAAAGATCTGGAAATTCTCTATTCAAAATTGCAAGCACCTGACCTATTGTGAGCAATCTTCCAGAGGAAGATATTGGCCTCACATTGGATTGGGCTTGAGCCATTAGATGTTTCCTGCTGCTTTCGATGGGAAGAACGTGAAGCGGAATTTGCCGATTTGAATTTCAGCACCTTCTTCAAGAAGGGCGCTTTCAATTCGAACCCCATCGTAGTAGATGCCGTTTAGCGATGCCAAATCCTGAACTTGGAAGGAATTGCCATGACGACGGAACTCTGCGTGGCGCCTTGAGACCGTGACATCGTCCAAAAATATTGCCGATTCTGGGTGTCGGCCCACTGTTGTCACGTCTGCATCAAGCAAGAATCTTGCTCCAGAATTTGGGCCCTGACGAACTACTAGCAAGGCATTTCCTCGAGGAAGAGCATCAACGGCTGCCTTGTCCTCGGGATCTAGATCGGGGCTATGGTCGCTGAGCCACTCGGAATTGAACCGAAGGGTCTTCTCGACTTCATTGCGGTTTTCGTCGTCCATTTCACCCTCCCCCTTTGTTATCCAATAGATTACTGCTATTTCCATGCTCCTGACGCCACAGCAAAATCAGGTGCCAGAGGTATACAAATCCAGACCACCAGTAAAGCGCCACCCCCCAAAGAGCAAATGCCCAGGCCAAAGGAAGCAGGATGAACTGTGCTTCAACAAAGATCTTGCCCATCAATAACAGCGGGAAGGAATACAGCAAAGCAAAAGTGCTTGCCTTACCTAGGTAGTGAACCGGAAGAGTTGAGTATCCAAGGGAAACCAGAGCTGGTAGTGAGATCAGCATGAGTAAATCCCTGGCGATAACTAGTGCTGCTAACCACCAAGGAATATGCCCGGTAATCGAGAGCGCCAGTAATGTTGCAAAGATGTATAACCGATCCGCTACCGGGTCTAAAACCTTACCCAGCTTGGTCATTTGGTTTAGCTTTCGAGCCAGATAGCCATCCAAGAAGTCAGTAATGCCCGCAACCATCAGCACAAAAATCGCTGACAGAAACATCTCATTCAAAAGCAGCCACAAAAATACGGGAACTAACGCTATTCGCAGAAAGCTAAGCAGGTTCGGAATGTTCAGAACCTCACCATTGAGGAAGCCTTGTTTCCTAGCTTGGGACATAGCTTGATTGTATTGGATTGACTAACTTGCGTAAGTTCCAATATTTCCTGGTCGGGCTAGCGGGATTTGAACCCACGACCCCTTGACCCCCAGTCAAGTGCGCTACCAAGCTGCGCTATAGCCCGTCTAAACAAAAAGCCTAGCGCTTGCGCTTTTCTCTAACCCGCATAGAGATTTCAATTGGGGTTCCCTCGAAGCCAAAGCTTTCACGCAGTCTTCTTTGGATGAACCTTCTGTACTGCGGGTCTAAAAAGCCTGTGGTAAACAATATGAACTTTGGAGGCCTAGTGGAGGCCTGGGTAGCGAACAAGACCCTAGGCTGCTTGCCTCCCCTAACTGGGTGTGGAAACTCCATTGCTAGCTCTTGTATAAAGGTATTGAGCTTGCCGGTAGGAATTCTTAGGTCCCAGCTGTGTAGCGAGACCTCTAGAGACGGAACAAGTTTTTCTAGGTGGCGGCCAGTTAGGGCCGAGATGTTTACCCTTGGAGCCCAGGAAACGTGAGAGAGGTTCTGTTCGATTTCTCGCTCCAGATACTTCCTTCTCTCATCGTCCATCTGATCCCATTTGTTAAAAGCGAGTACTAGTGCACGTCCTGACTCGAGAGCCAGATCAACAATTCGGATGTCGCCATCGCTAAGCGGCTCAGTAACATCGAAAAGCACTACCGCCACCTCAGCTCGCTCAAGGGCGGCAGCTGTTCTCAAAGAAGCATAAAAGTCTGCTCCTTGAGCTAGCTTGATTCTTATTCTGATACCCGCGGTATCAACAAAGCGCCAGGTCTTGCCACCTAGCTCTACTTGCTCATCAATTGGGTCACGAGTGGTTCCAGCTATTTCGCTTACTACTGCCCGAACCTTGCCCACGGCCTTGTTCAGTAGCGATGACTTGCCAACGTTAGGTCTACCAATCAGGGCGACTCTTCTTGGGCCACCAAATTCTTGTTCAGCAACAGCCGAGATTGCCGGAAGCTTTGCCATTGCGGCGTCAAGCAGATCCGCTACCCCACGACCGTGAACAGCTGAAACTGGATGTGGCTCACCAAGCCCAAGCGACCACAAGGCTGCTGCTTCTGGCTCTTGTCTGGCATCGTCAATCTTATTCGCTACCAAGATCACTGGCTTGCCAGATGCGCGAAGCATCTTGACTACCCTTTCGTCGGTAGCGGTAGGGCCGACCATCGCGTCCACAACAAACAAAACGGCATCGGAAAGCTCAACTGCGACCTCGGCCTGGGCCGCAACAGCAGCATCAATTCCTTTAGGGTTTGGCTCCCAGCCTCCGGTATCAACCAGGGTGAATTTTCTGCCGTTCCATTCGGCTTTGTAAGAAACTCGGTCACGGGTAACCCCAGGAACATCTTCAACAACGGCTTCACGACGGCCAAGAATTCGATTAACTAGTGCGGATTTACCAACGTTTGGACGACCAACAATTGCCAGCACCGGAAGAGCTGGAAGATAACCTTCGAAGCCTTCCTCGGCTAGCTCGATCTCTAAGAGCGCTAAGTCTTCTTCATCTAGCTCGTAGTCGCTTAGCGACCCACGCAGCACGTCGGCGCGTGCTTGCTCGTCGAGCTCATCTTCTTCCATTTCTTTTTTTCCTTAGCCAGTTAGTGGTTGATTAGATCAACCAAGGCAGTTACCGATTGCTCGAAGTCGAGTTCGGTGGTATCTAGAAGGGTTACCCCAGGTGCTGGGTTCAAAAAGTCAACGACCTTTGAATCCTTCTTGTCTCGATCGCTAAGTTGGGCTTCTAAGGAACCGTTTCCCGGCAGATCTAGTGATCTTCTACCAAGTCTAACTTCTTCGCTGGCAGTTAGCAGAACCCTAACTTTGGCATCAGGCATGACCACCGTGGTGATGTCCCTACCCTCCACGATGATTCCTTCGTTTGGGCAATTAGCGGCCAAGGATCTGGTGATTTGCCTCATAAAGCTCCGCACTTTTGGCTGAGCGGCAACTTTACTGACATTGAGCTCAACTTCTTGGCTACGAATAGCATCGGTAAGGTCTTTATCCCCAACCTTGACCCAATAGTTATCTGGCTCTGTTGAGATCGAATAATCAAACAAGACAACCAGGTCTTGCTCGCCAACCGTTGCAAGATCAATCCCTGAATCTAATGCGGTCTTGGTCAGTGCTCGGTATCCAGCCCCGGTATCTAGATATCCAAAACCAAGCTGCCTGGCAGCTTGCTTTGAAACACTTGATTTCCCAGATCCCGCTGGTCCATCAACTGCCACTATGGTCTTGCTCATCCGACAATCTTCCAACCGCGGCCGGTCAGAGCTGAAACAAGCTCAGCTTCCGAACTTGGCAGAACGTAAAGCTCTGGGAGCCCAACCTGTGCTCCGGTTGCGTGCTCCAAGGTTAGGTCTTCTAGGTTGATTCCGATCTGGCCGATCTCAGTAAGTAGCCTTGCAAGCTCGCCAGGCTTATCGTCAATCATGACCGTGACCTTGGCGTACCTTGTTGCACTAGAGCCGTGCTTACCTGGAATTTTGGCAACGCCTAGATTTCCAGATTCAAGCAGCTTTCCGATGCTCGTTAGCGAACCCGGCTTTGATGTGTCTTGCAATGATTCGAGAATCTGGTCTAAGTCATTTCTCACATTTCTCAAAACATCGGACACCTGTTGACTGTTCGCCGAAAGAATTTGCATCCAAAGCTTAGGATCAGATGCAGCAATTCGGGTGGTGTCTCGAAGCCCCTGGCCCGCAAGTGAAACATCGGAACTATCAGCCGAAGCAAGCCTTGCGGCAAGTAGCGAAGAAACAATCTGCGGGGCGTGGGAAACCAGGGCGACAGCCCTATCGTGTTCGATAGGGTCCATAGAAACTAACGATGCGCCAAGATCAAAAGCTAGCGATTCCACCAAAAGTATTGCTTCTTTGGAAGATTGCTTATTTGGTGTAATCACCCAGGGCCTGCCAATAAATAGATCCCCTCGGCCTGCAAGAGCTCCGGTTTGCTCGCGACCTGCCATCGGGTGTGATCCCACGTAGTTGGCAAGCTCAAGTCCTTGCTGTTGCAGCGCGGTCAATACTGTTCCCTTAACGCTTGCAACATCAGTAACTGTTGCGTCTGGATGAGCCTTAAGCTCTGCTGCAATAACCTGAGCTGTTACATCAGGTGGTGTGCAGACAATAACTAGTTCTGGCTCTGTGCCCATTTGAAATTTGCTGCCCGCGCCAAAATCAATTGCCAGATTCAATACCGCTGGCGATGCGTCTTCAAGCAGGACTTCAAGGCCTTTGCCTTTTAGGGCTAGGCCAATAGATGTTCCAATAAGTCCGGTGCCAACAATCTTGATTGGCCCGGTTAGTCTCGAGTCTTTCACTGGGCTAAATCCAAGCGCAGGGCTGTTGCTCCGCGAAGATAAACGTGCTGGATCTGACTTCTTGGAGTATCTGACTCAACGTTGATAAGAACTCTGATAACTCGTGGCAGAGCACCAGCCACATCCATCTCAACAAAGCACATCAACGGAACATCACCCAAGCCAAGTTCCCTAGCCGCTAAAGCGGGAAACTCGGAAGTAATGTCAGGACTTGCCGTGAACAGAATCGAGATCAATTTGGACTCATCGACTTTGTTGTCGTGCAGCATTTTGGTAAGAAGCTCAGCGGTGGACTTAATCAAGTGGGAACGTTCGTCAACATCTAGTTGGATGGCGCCGCGAATTGCACGAATTGACATGATTATGTCCTTTTCTTGTCAGCGGCTTTCAAAATTGCTCCGAGCTCTATTTTAGACAGTTGCCTCACAGCACCAAGCTTTAGATGGCCTAAATGTAGTGGTCCAAACTGCCTTCTAACCAGGGCCACCACCGGAAACCCAAGAGACTCAAACATTCTTCGGACAATGCGGTTTTTTCCACTGTGTAGCTCAACTTCGACCAGGCTGTGGTTTCCGGAGGCGGACAGGAATCTGGCCTTATCGGCCTTGATCGGACCATCCTCTAATTCGATGCCAGCAAGGAGTTGGTTCAAAACAGGTTGAGTAATCTGGCCATGAACTTTTGCCTGATATGTCTTTGAAACCTCAAAAGATGGGTGCATTAGCTTGTGTGCCAGATCGCCATCGTTGGTCATCAACAGCAATCCGGTGGTGTCAACATCTAGTCTGCCAACGTTGAAGATTCGGTCGTAATCAAGTGCATACTGCGAAAGATCTGGCCTGCCGTGCTCGTCTTGCATGGTGCTAACTACGCCAGCTGGTTTATTGAGCATCAAATAGACCCTTGAGACATCAAGTTGAATCGGAGTTCCCTTGACAACAACCTTGTCTACTTCGGGATTGATTCTGGTACCCAGCTCTTTGACTACCTTGCCGTTAACCTTGACGGACCCCGATGAGATCAGATCTTCGCATACTCTTCTGGATGCCACTCCAGCATTTGCCATAACCTTCTGAAGTCTTATGCCCTCGGTTGATTCTCTATCGCTCATTAAAGTCGCTATGGATATCAGGCAGGTAAGGGCTAATTGGAGGCAGCTGGTCCAAGGAATTGATTCCAAGCTGCTCCAGTAGCAACGAAGTAGTTCCGTAGTGAATCGCACCGGTTTCAGAATCGGTATACAACTCGGTAACCAATCCTCTGGAAGTAAGGGTTCTAACAACTGAGTCGACGTTCACGCCTCGAATTGAAGCGATCTGTCCCCTGGCGATTGGTTGCTTGTATGCGATTACAGAAAGTGTTTCAAGCGCAGCTTGGGAAAGCTTGGTTGGGTTTTCGTTGGCAATAAACATCTTTACGGCCCAGTCGTAGTTTTGGCGAACGTAGATTCTCCAACCACCGGCGACTTCTCTAAGTTCAAAACCTCTAGCGCTGATACCGTCCTTCCCGTCATAGTCATCGCGTAATTTCATGACGGCATCGCGAACTTGGTTCACTGGGATCTCTAGAGCGGTGGCCAGTGCAACAAGCGAGATTGGCGCATCGGTGACCATCAGGATTGCCTCGAGTGCTCCTTCGATGCTGTCTTCTTGCAAGGTGTTCTCGGTTCCTTGATTCTCATCACGCGTCATAGTCTGCTCCCAGGTTTGCTAGTTGTTCATCATCAAAGTTATCGGCTTGCCAAGTAATCAATAGATCCGCCAACGGCCCATCCTGCTGCATGGCAATCGCAGAGAGCCTGTATAGCTCTAGTACCGCTAGGAACCTAGCAACTATCTTGGCTCTATCTGGCTCGTCACGAATTAGATCAAAAAAAGTCAAGCTCCCGGCTTTTCGAAGTCTCAAGATTACTTCAGTTGCCTGCTCACGGATACTAACTGCCGGTGCGTGAAGGTGAGTAAGTCCAATACCTGGTATCTCTCTTGGTGTGAACACCTCTTGTGATAAGGCGTGGAACTCTTCCAAAGTCATTGTCCAAACAAGCTCTGGGGTACTTTCACGGAACCTGGTCTCAATTGGAACGGCTCTGGCAACCCGAGTAGCTTCCATATCTATCCTGGTTGCGAACCAGGCGGATACTTCCTTGAAAGCCTTGTATTGCAACAACCTTGCAAACAGCAGATCTCTTGCTTCCAGAAGGGCAACATCTTCAGCATCAACCAGCTCACCCTGTGGTAGCAACGAGACAATTTTTAGATCCAATAGTGTTGCGGCGATAACTAGAAACTCGCTCGCTTGTTCCATTTCTTCGTGCTCATCAAGCTGCTTCACGTACTGGATGAATTCATCAGTAACACGGCTAAGGGAAATCTCGGTGATGTCCAGCTCGTGCTTAGAAATGAGTGTCAACAGTAGGTCAAATGGGCCCTCGAAGTTACTTAGCGTTAGCGCAAAGCCTTTGTCTTTTTCAGGTTCCATGACCTCGAGGTTATGGGGCGTTGCCACGAGACACTAACTCTCTTGCCACGGTTCGATAATAATCAGCGGCATCTGAAGTTGGAGCAAATTCAGTGATCGGAACAGCTGCGATGGTGGCGTCTGGGAATTTTACGGTGCGGTGCACAATGGTGTCGAAAACCTGATCACCAAAGGCTTCGTAAAGTCTTTCCACTACTTCCCTGGCGTGCAGGGTTCTGGGGTCATACATCGTGGCCAAAATACCATCCAGCTTGATAGCTGGGTTCAACCTATCGCGCACCTTTTCAATTGTCTCGATAAGAAGCGCTACCCCGCGAAGAGCAAAGAACTCACAGTTCAAGGGAATTAGCACTCCATGAGCCGCAGTTAAAGCATTAACGGTCAATAAACCAAGCGATGGCTGGCAATCAATAATCACCACGTCATAGTCGTCAGTTACTGGGCGAAGTACCCGAGCAAGAATTTGCTCTCTAGCAACCTCGTTGACTAGCTGCACTTCAGCTGCGGAAAGGTCTATGTTGGCAGGAATTACGTCGAGATTTTTCACTCCTGTAGGCAAGATGACATCTTGAACCTTTAGGTCTTTTTCAACCATGAGATCGTAGATGGTTTTGATATCGTGGGCCACAACCCCAAGCCCTGCTGAAAGAGCACCTTGCGGGTCGAAATCAACCACCAAGACCTTGCGGCCATACCCTGCAAGAGCTGAGGCCAAGTTGATTGCGGTGGTGGTTTTTCCCACCCCACCTTTTTGATTACACATCGCAATGATTCTTGCGGGACCGTGACTTTGCAAGGTGGCGGGGATGTCAAAAACCGGCCTTTTAGCTGGTCGCTGTGCCATGAATCCTCCCGAGCTAATAGCCTACCTGCCCGTTGCGACCGCTATTTCCTGGCCCGCGGATGGCTGGTGGCGTAAACCTCGCGCAGGGCATCAACCGTAACCAGTGTATAAATCTGGGTGGTGGCAACAGAAGAGTGACCCAGCAATTCTTGGACCACTCGCACATCCGCCCCGCCCTCAAGAAGGTGGGTGGCAAAAGAGTGCCTAAGCGTGTGAGGTGAAACCTCCGAGGAAATCTTCGCCGCGTCAGCGCTAGCGCTAATGATCTGCCAGGCTGACTGCCTGGATAGTCGGCTGCCGCGCTGATTCAGAAAAAGGGCCGGAGTCCCCTTACCTTTTTTTACTAACACCGGTCTTGCCCGAACCAAATAAACCTCAAGAGCACTCTGGGCAAAGCTTCCAACCGGAACCATGCGCTCTTTCGAGCCCTTTCCAAACAATCGAATCATGGTTGGGTCAACTAGGTCATCTAAGTTGAGCGCAGTAAGCTCGCTGATTCTGGCACCTGTCGCATAAAGCAGCTCCAGGATTGCCCGATCGCGCACTCTTGCTAGGTCGGGTTCACCAGCCTCGAGTTTCTTAGGATCTGGCCCCGAAGCTTCAATCAGTTTCTCGATTTCTGAAACACTAATGGCTTTTGGAAGGCG
>JAIOXP010000008.1:0-42953 GCA_021741705.1 Rhodoluna sp.
AACTATGTCCGCGAAGGCCTGCATCGTTTCTTCCAGTGGCGTTTCGAAGTCGTACCTGTGAGCTTGGTAGAGATCTAAGTAATCAGTTCCGAGCCGCTTAAGGGAGCCATCGATAGATTCCATGATGTGTTTTCTTGATAGACCGTGATCGTTCGGTTTCTTGTCAGCTACCGGCCAGTAAACCTTGGAAAAGATTTCTATTCCTGAACGACGTTCGTTCTTTAGTGCTTGACCCAAAATTGGTTCAGCTTCCAGGTTTGCGTAGGCGTCTGCAGTATCAAAGGAGGTTATGCCACTTTCCAAAGCGGCTTTGACTGTCTTGATGGCTTCTTTGTTATCTACCTGTCGAGCATGAGTGAGCCAATTACCGTATGTGAGCTCACTTACTTTTAAGCCACTGTTTCCTAAGTAACGATGTTGCACTTGGAACCCTTCTAATTGTTTAGAGAATCTTTGATCCGCGCTTGACCTGAGGCTTTGGAAGTCTCATGCCACGCATTTGGATCGAACGCATTGCAGCGTACCAACGAAGACCCTTTTCACCTTTTCCAGGATATTTTGTCTCAACAACCTTGAGAGCTTTTTTGCCGATGATGTAACCATCGATACCGATGGCCACAAATAGTCCCCACATCGCCAACAAAGTGCCAAGTTGAATGGTTAGGTCCAGCTGTGGGTCATCAGGTCTGATTGAAGAAACGATGATGACCAAAAACAGCATGGGAAGAACTAGTTCTCCAATTGTGAAACGAGCATCTACGACATCGCGAGCGAGTCTTCGCTGAGGTCCGCGGTCCCTTCCGGTTAGGTAGCGGTCTTCACCGTTGGCCAGACCTTCGCGTGCTTTAGCTCTTTCAGCGTTGAGAACTTTCTTTGCGGCTCGCTTAGCCTCGGGGCTCTTGTTTCCCACAACAGGTTTCTTACGAAGCAGCTCCTGCTGCTTTCTGGCTGGAGTAGGGCGGCCCTTTCCTGCCTTTGGAGTCTCGGGTTGCTTAGCTGGTGTTGACGACATTAAATCTCAATTCTTTGGGTTATGGCTTTAAGATTACCCTTATGACAATCACGCCACCGCCGATTAGCGACAATGACATCAAAGCTGTCCAGAAATACACAGAAGGTGTTTTTGCCGGAGCGCTAGAAAAGCTGTCTGGTTTGGTCAGTATTCCAGGAATAGCTTGGGAGGCATTCGACGCCAGCGAGCTTGACCGAAGCGCCGAGGCAGTGGCGGAATTACTCCGCGAAACGGAGGTTTTTGAATATGTTGAGATTTTGCGATCACTAACGCCACAGGGCCCGATGGGTGCTCCAGCTGTTGTTGCAACAAGAAAGGCTCGAAACTCCCGACCAACCGTTTTGCTCTATGCCCATCACGATGTTCAACCGCCTGGAGCCGATGAGCTTTGGGAATCTGAGCCATTCAAAACTGAGATTCGAAACGGCCGGATGTATGGGCGCGGGGCGGCGGATGACAAAGCCGGTGTGATAGCTCACGTTTACGCCATCAAGGCCCTTCGTGAGCTGACTAAAAATGATTTTGATCTAGGGCTAGTGGTCTTTATTGAAGGTGAAGAGGAGGCTGGTTCACCATCTTTTGCGAATTTCCTCGCTGATTACAAAACCAAGTTGCAGTCGGATGTGATCATTGTGGCGGATTCGGGAAACTGGAGCACTGAGGTTCCGGCAATCACCACAACCCTTAGAGGTCTGGTTTCGCTGGAATTTGAGGTTAGAACCCTGGATCATGCGGTCCATAGCGGAATGTACGGGGGAGCAGTTCCCGACGCCATGTTGGCACTCACCAAGATTTTGGGGTCGATGTGGGATGATAATGGTGAAGTCTCCATTTTAGGCCTAATATCGGCCGATTTAGTCGTTTTAGACTACTCGGAGGACCAACTAAGGGCAGATTCAGGGCTTTTACCCTCCACTAAGCCTCTTGGAGTGGGGGGCATTCTAGGAAGGATTTGGACCAAGCCAGCCTTGACGCTGATCGGGCTGGATTACCCTTCGGTAGCTGTGTCCTCAAACACCTTAGTTCCAAGCGTTCGAGCCAAGTTGAGCCTTCGTATTGCCCCCGGACAGGTGCCCAGCGACGCGCTGGAGGCCCTGAGGGCCCACATATTGGCCAATAACCCAATGGGTGCCGACATCGATTTTGGGGCCGTAGAGCTAGGAAAACCCTTCAGTTTAGGGGAGTCTGGCTGGGCCAAGGACTTAGCTTCCAAAGCTCTGAAATCTGCCTATGGGTTCGAAAGTGTGGACATCGGTATCGGTGGCTCGATTCCGTTCATTGCCGATCTTGAAGCAGTGTTTCCAGGGGTTCAAGTTCTTGTTACGGGGGTGGAAGATCCAGATTCAAGAGCTCATTCTCCGAATGAGAGTCTGGATATAGAAACCCTTCGCAAAGCGATCATTGCCCAAACCCTTATTTTGTTGGGCGGAAACCAAATACAGCTCTAAATCAAAGAGCTGGGGTAGACTGTAATAACCGAGAAGATACTCCAAGGAGATTTCAATGGAACAAACTCTTACCCACGGCGTAAAACTCACCGATACCGCTAAAAACAAGGTAAAAAGCCTAATTAGCGCAGAAGGACGAGATGACCTCCGACTGAGAGTTTCAGTTCAGCCTGGTGGTTGTTCTGGATTGATTTACCAACTTTTCTTTGATGAAGTTTTAGAAGACTCTGATGCAATTGCAAAGTTTGACGATGTTGAGGTCGTCGTAGACAAGATGAGCGTTCCGTATCTTGAAGGTGCTTCCATTGATTTCGAAGACACCATCCAGAAGCAAGGATTCACAATTGACAACCCAAACGCAGCTGGTTCATGCGCTTGCGGCGATTCCTTCAACTAACCAACGAGTGTCTAAATCCCCAATAAACCAAGTGTTTATTGGTGTTTTGGCACGGTTTCGTAAATCACTGACTTAGACTTAAGCCATAAGCTCAAGAGAACATAAAGGACCTTGTTTTAATTGAAGAATCGTTCAAAGTGGTTGGCCGTTCCAGCTGTAACTGGCCTAGTTCTTCTATCAACTGGTTGCACATATGAGTTTTCTCGCGGGTGGTTACCGGGTGTAACGGGGGTAACCAACCATACTGATCGAATCGTTGGGCTGTGGACTACCGCTTGGATCATTTTGTGGTTAGTTGGCATAATCGCTTGGGCTCTGATGGGCTGGGCCATGCTAATTTATCGTCGCCGTAAGGGTGAAACGGGACTACCCGCGCAGCTTCGGTACAACAACCCGATTGAAGTTCTTTTCACGATCATTCCGTTGATTTTGGTCATTGGATTCTTTGCTTTCACCGCCAGAGACATTGCTGCTATTGAGAAGCCAACAGAGAACCCAGACGTGGTGATTCAGGTTATTGGAAAGCAGTGGAGCTGGGATTTCAACTACGTCGATGCCAACGTTTATGACTCAGGAATTCAAGCACAGTTTGATGGACAAGCCGGCGTGCCTGAGACACTACCTTCTTTGTACCTACCGGTTGGAAAGACTGTCCAGATAGATCTCTCCTCAAGGGATGTCATCCACTCCTTCTGGGTTATTGATTTCTTGTATAAGAAGGACATGTTCCCCGGAAAAACCAATCACATGTACTTCACTCCTCAAGTTGAAGGTACTTACATGGGCAAGTGTGCAGAGCTTTGCGGTGAGTATCACTCGATGATGCTGTTCCGGGTTAAAGTAGTGTCGCAAGCCGAGTACGACACGCACCTCGCAGGCCTGGCAGCCAAGGGTCAAACCGGACAGCTTGAGTCATCACTTAGTAGAAACCAAAACCTTCCAGGTGACGACCCTGAGAACAGAGATTAGAGGAAAACGCGAATGGCAACTTTAGCCGACAGTCGCACCAGCGGGGGATACCAATTCCCAGGCAAAAAGTCCAAGGGTGAAATTATTGTTGACTGGGTCACCACAACCGATCACAAAAAGATTGGGTATTTGTACCTCATAACCTCCTTCATTTACTTCCTTATTGCTGGAGTTATGGCCCTGCTTATTCGCGCTCAGTTGACTTTGCCAGGGCTTGACATTGTGCAAACCAAAGAGCAGTACAACCAGCTGTTCACAATGCACGGAACCATCATGCTCTTGATGTTTGCAACACCACTGTTTGCTGGCTTTGCCAACGTCCTAATGCCAGTTCAAATTGGCGCCCCTGACGTTGCCTTCCCGAGGCTGAACGCAATTGCTTTCTGGTTCTTCTTCTTTGGAAGCTTGATCGCCGTTTCGGGGTTCTTTACTCCTCAAGGAGCTGCGTCGTTCGGGTGGTTTGCATATGCGCCGTTATCAAATACGACTTTCTCGCCGGGGCTAGGTGGAGATCTCTGGGTCTTTGGACTGGCGCTTAGCGGTTTTGGAACGATTATAGGTGGAGTGAACTTCATAACCACAATCTTGACCATGCGTGCTCCTGGCATGACCATGTTTCGTATGCCAATCTTTACTTGGAACACGCTTGTTACTTCGATCTTGGTGATTATGGCTTTCCCACCACTAGCGGCGGCTTTATTTGCCCTAGGAGCTGACCGTAGATTCGGCGCGCATATCTTTGACCCCGTCAACGGCGGCCCAATGTTATGGCAGCACTTGTTCTGGTTCTTTGGCCACCCCGAGGTTTACATCATCGCACTGCCATTTTTTGGAATCGTTTCCGAGATCTTCCCGGTGTTTAGCCGTAAACCAGTATTTGGTTACAAGACTCTGATTTTTGCAACTATCGCTATTGCCGCCCTATCGATGACCGTTTGGGCTCACCACATGTACGTGACCGGTTCCGTTCTACTTCCATTCTTTGCCTTCACCACCATGCTTATTGCTGTTCCCACGGGTGTCAAGGTGTTTAACTGGATTGGCACGATGTGGCGAGGATCAATAACCTTTGAGACCCCAATGCTCTACAGCCTTGGTTTCTTGACCACTTTCATCTTCGGTGGTTTGACCGGAGTGATTCTTGCTTCACCGCCACTAACTTTCCACTTGTCAGATAGCTACTTCGTTGTGGCTCACTTCCACTACGTGGTGTTTGGAACAGTGGTGTTCGCCATGTTTGCAGGCTTCTTCTTCTGGTGGCCAAAGTTCACTGGCAAGATGCTCGATGAGCGCCTTGGAAAGATTCAGTTCTGGATCTTGTTCTTTGGTTTCCATATCACCTTCCTTGTGCAGCACTGGCTGGGGGTTATCGGTATGCCAAGACGGTATGCAACCTACTTACCTGAAGATGGCTTCACTTGGATGAACATGGTCTCTACTGCCGGCTCTGTGCTACTAGCACTTTCAATGGTTCCGTTCCTTTGGAACCTTTACATCACAGCTCGTCGGGCACCAGCAGTCACATTAGATGATCCTTGGGGCTACGGAAGATCTTTGGAGTGGGCAACATCCAGTCCATTCCCTCGTCACAACTTCCACTCGATTCCAAGAATTAGATCAGAATCTCCAGCCTTTGATCTGCATCACCCTGAGTTTGCATCTGCTGAGGCCAAGGCCTCAGTGAGCGAAGAAAGGCAGTAAGGGAATGAAGGCCAATGTAAGCATGTGGTTAATAATGACCTCATTCTTTGCTTTGATTACTGGGGTATACGCAGTTTGGTGGTTTCTAACCTACGGTGGCTGGGAACCAATCGGAACTTCAGCTTTATCAATGCTCAGCTTGATGAGCATCTTCATTACTTTCTATCTCTGGAAAACCGAAAGAACACAGGGATTGGTTCCAGAAGATCGCCTTGATGCGAATATCGAAGACGGGGAGTCAGAGCTTGGCTTCTTCTCTCCCTGGAGCTGGTGGCCGATTTTCGTTGGTGCGGCTGTGGCCTTAGCTTTTGCGTCTTTGGCCGTTGGTTGGTGGTTGACCTTTATCGCGGTGCCGTTGGCGCTGATCGGTGTTGTTGGTTTCGTTTTCGAACACAACCGCGGACATTTTGCACACTAGTGGCTGCAGATAAAACAATCTCCTCCGGAGGACCGTGGGAAGAATCAATCGGCTATTCAAGAGCTGTTGTTGCCGGCCCATACATCCACGTCTCTGGTTCAACCGCCACCATCGGTGGTGTGCTGCAACATGAAGGGGACGCTTACGGACAGGCAAAGGTTGCTTTCCAAGTCATCGAGAAGGCGCTTGTGTCGGGTGGACATAGCCTCAAAGATGTTGTCAGGACCAGAATGTATTTAGCTAACATGGAAGATATGGACGCGGTAGGCCGTGCTCACGGTGAGATCTTTTCAACTATTAGGCCGGCGGCCACAATGCTTGGTGGAGCTCAATTCATCAACAAGGCCATGTTGGTTGAGATTGAAGTCGATTCCTACAAACCCTGAGAATCACCCAGCCTTGGGCCCGGGTTATTTCATTTAGCTACTTCGTCAGCTGCTCTTGACTTGCGCCTGCAGTGATTGCAGGGGAGTGGTCATGGGCTTGAGCTTGGTTCAGCTCGGTCTGGGAAACCGGGGAAATTCTGTCTTCGAAGTAGATTCTGGAGAGCGCGGAACGGATTCTAGTTCCGACCGTGATCTTGCCCTTCTCGTTTGGCCTAACGATTGTTGGCCTGTAATCCTTGAAGTCGACCAGTTTGTACATCTCGTACTTATCTAGAGGCTCGTGTACCTCGATGTATTCACCGTGTGGCAGACGAACGATACGTCCAGTTTCTCGCCCGTGCAGCACGATCTCACGGTCCTTACGCTGCAACGAAAGACAAGTTCTCTTGGTGACGATGTAGGCAAATATAGGCCCTGCAATAAGCATGATTTGCATTGACACCAGCACTTGGTTCAGGGACATGTGGAAGAAGGTAGCAATCAAATCTGTGGATGCTGCTGCCCAGAGCACACCGTAGAAAGTAACTCCGGCTGCACCGATTGCTGTGCGGGTTGGAGCGTTTCTTGGTCGGTCTAGAACGTGGTGCTCACGCTTGTCGGCTGTGACCCAGGCTTCGATGAATGGGTAAATGGCAACCAATGCAAGAAACACGAGGCTTCCTACCAGCGGAATAAGAACTCCGAATGGGTAGGTGTGACCAAATAGCATGACATCCAATTTGCTTGGAGCTAGGCGTAGAGCACCATCCAACCATCCGATGTACCAGTCAGGCTGTGTTCCAGCGGAAACAGGGGAGGGGTCATAAGGGCCGTAGTTCCAGATTGGGTTGATTGTGAAAGTCGCCGAGATCAGCATCACAACACCAAACACGATGAAGAAGAATCCACCAGCTTTAGCAACGTACACAGGCATCAGCGGGTAACCAACGACGTTCTCATCGGTTCTACCTGGGCCGGAGTAGTGCGTGTGTTTGTGGATTACGACCATGAACAAGTGAATCGCGATGAAAATAAGAATCAGCGCAGGAACCAAAAGGATGTGCAGACCATAGAGTCTCGCGATAACTTCTGTACCTGGGAACTCGCCACCGAAAAGTCCAGCCGAGATGCTGGTACCAATTACTGGAATTCCCTTGATCATTCCATCGATGATGCGAAGACCATTTCCAGACAATAGGTCATCTGGTAGTGAGTAACCGGTGAAACCAGCTGCCATTCCAAGAATAAAGAGCATAAATCCAACTAGCCAGTTGATTTCGCGTGGCTTGCGGAACGCTCCGGTGAAGAAAACACGAAGCATGTGAAGCCCTGCAGCAGCGACAAACAACAGAGCGGACCAATGATGAACTTGGCGCATAAGCATTCCACCGCGAATTTCAAACGAAATGTCAAGAGATGATGCGTAGGCAATTGACACCTGAGCACCCTTAAGTGGCACGTAGGAACCGTCATAAATCACTTCGGTCATCGCTGGCTGGTAGAAGAAAGTCAGGAAGGTTCCGGAAATCAACAGAATTACAAAGCTATAAAGAGCTACCTCACCGAGCATGAAGGACCAGTGATCGGGGAAGACCTTGCGACCAAAGTTCTTGAGAATGCCTCCCACTCCTAGACGCTCGTCTAGGTAGTTGGCGGTAGAGGCGATTGCGCCTTCTGGTTTGTTTTCAGTAACTACTGTTGTCATTTTTAACGCTCCCAAAAGCTAGGGCCGACTGGTTCTAAGAAATCACTTTGTGCGATTAGGTAACCTTCTGCATCAACCGAAATCGGAAGTTGCGGAAGTGGTCGAGATGCTGGACCAAATACTACCTTGCAGTGCTCAGTTACATCGAATGTTGATTGATGGCATGGACACAGCAAGTGGTGGGTGTGCTGCTCGTAGAGAGCTACCGGGCAGCCGACGTGGGTGCAAATCTTTGAATAGGCAACGATGCCATCGTATGACCAGCTCTTCTTGCCTTCATCTTCTTTGAGATCTTCTTGATTCAATCTCACGAGAAGCACAGCCGCCTTGGCCTTTTCTTCGAGCTTGTGTTCGTGCATCTCGGCTAGGCCTTCGGGAATCACGTGGAATACAGATCCCAGAGTGACATCCGACGCCTTGATTGGAATACCTGTTGGATCCTTGGTTAGCCTGGTTCCTTTTTTCCACATTGTGTGCCGCAAGCTGTCACCGACTACCGGACCCAAATCACCAAACACAATTAGCGCTGGCAGCGGGAATAGAGCAAGCGCTCCATACATCGTTCTGCGAATAAGTTTCCTCCGTGAAAAGCCGGATTCTTGATCAGCAAGCTTCACAATTTCAACAGCCGCTGCACGAACATCTTCGCTGCCGCGGGTCTGGTGACGCGCCTCAGAAACTTCGAAGTCGGGCATCAAGGTCTTTGCCCAGTGCACGGCTCCAATTCCGATGCCAAGGAGTGAAAGTGTCATACCAAGACCAAGCCACAAGTTGTTGGCGCGGACAGTTGAGAGATCTTCGGTAATCGGGAAAGCAACGTAAGCCCATAGCGCGAAGAAGCTTCCAACAACTGACAACAAGAACAAAACAGCTGCCTGACGTTCTGCGTTCTTCGCGTGTTTGGGGGACTTGTCGGTCATTCGAACCCGATGGGGCGCGAGACCTGGATCGCTAATCTTGTCTTGGGAAATTACCGCAAGACCGGATTCGAATTCATACTCGAAGCCATCAGCTTCTTTGCTTCGTTCTAAGTCCTTGCCAGCCAACTAAGTTCTCCCTCTAATTCGATTTCGCCGCGAGCCAGACGGTTATGGCAATGATTCCACCAAGACCGAAAATCCAAATAAACAATCCTTCTGCAACTGGGCCCAGGCTTGCGAGCGCATAGCCGCCGGCAGATTCGTTCTCGTCCATGTAAGCCAGGTAGGTGATGATGTCTTGCTTGTCCGTCGGGGTCAAGTTGGAATCGTTGAATACTGGCATGCTCTGTGGTCCGGTAACCATCGCTTCGTAGACGTGCTTGGCGGAAACACCTTTCAGTACAGGTGCGTACTTACCTTCGGTTAGTGCACCTCCGGCGCCAACAGCGTTGTGACACATCGCGCAGTTGATTCTAAAAAGCTCGCCACCATGTGCAGCGTCACCGGTTGCTTCAAGATACTTGTCTTCTGGAATCGCGGGACCGGGAGCTAGCGATGAAACGTAAGCCGCCATTAACCCAATCTGTTCTTCGGTGAACTGAACAGTCTTCTTCGGAAGTTGAGGACCAGAGCCTTGTCCTGGCATACGACCAGACCCAACTTGGAAATCTACTGATGCCGCACCAACACCAATAAGGCTTGGGCCAGCTTTTGTTCCTTCGGAATTTAGTCCGTGGCAGCTGGCGCAGTTGGAAAGGAAAAGCTTTTTACCTTCGGCAATTTGATCAGCTGTGTACGCGGTTGCAATATTTGACTCAACAACACTTGTTGCAACAGCGAAGCCGCCACCGGAAAACAGCAATCCGGCAGCGATGACGATTGTCGCCGCTAGCGGAGATCGCCGTGAGCCGTTAAGTCTTCTTCTGATTGACATCAATTGCCTTCTTTACTTCAATACGTAAATTATGAGGAAGAGGCCGATCCAAACAACATCGACAAAGTGCCAGTAGTAAGACACCACAATTGCGCTGGTGGCTTCTAGGTGACCGAACTTCTTTGCTGCGTAAGTTTTTGCAATGACAAGTAAGAATGCAATCAATCCGCCTGTGACGTGTAGCGCGTGGAAACCGGTTGTGATGTAGAACGCGCTTCCGTAGGAGTTACTGCTTAGGGATACGCCTTCAGAAACCAGCGTTGCGTACTCCAGAACCTGACCCGCCACGAAGATAGCTCCAAGGAAGTAGCTAAGGAAGAACCACTCGACTAGACCCCATTTGACCGGTGAAAGCCCGGTTGCTCTTGGCTGGAGCCGCTCGGCCGCGAAGACACCGAACTGAGCAGTAAACGAGGAGGCAACAAGGATCAGGGTGTTAATAAGCGCGTAGTTGACATCGAGAATTTCGGTGTCATTTGCCCAAATAGCGGGGGAATTGGCCCTAAGGCTGAAGTACATCGCGAACAGACCCGCGAAGAACATAACCTCGCTACCAAGCCAAACGATGGTTCCAACCGAGGTAGCGCTGGGGCGATTTATCACGATTGGGGCTTTTTGGGTCATTTGGGTGGAGGTCATACCAATATGATAACCCGAGATTATAGGCATCCAGGGCAATATGCGAGCAAATCAGACGTGTTTCGGCAATTAGCTGACCTGCTACCATCGCACCAGATTGGATATCAATTCTTGAAGGTTTAGCCGCCGGGGTTAATCTAACGCGGGGACAGAGCTCTTGGGCCTTGTCTGAAATTATGTCTGGGTTTGCACCTGAGGCCGGGGTTTCAAATTTTCTAATTGCACTTCGAAGCAAGGGCGAAACTGTTGAAGAGCTAGCGGGCCTTGTGGATAAAATGCTGCAAAATTGCTTACAACTAGAAACCGGAAACGATGGGGTGGACATTGTTGGAACCGGCGGTGACATGATTGGCACCTTAAACATCTCCACAATGGCATCCAGCCTCACTGCCGCAGCTTGGGTTCCCGTTCTGAAGCATGGCTCTAAATCAGCCTCAGAAAAAACCGGATCATCCGAGATAGGAAAATCTGTGGGGAGTAGGTCTAATGGCTCTTTTCTTGAAAGTTGACATAATGCACATTATCGGCGTACAGTATCTCACCTAAACCAGCTCACCCTTCGAGCAAACTATCAAATCGTGCCACCCGTCCAAAAAAGGCAATTAGAACTATCCCTTTGGGATCTTGAAGGCCTTCAACGACATCTGGACCAGGTAACCGATAGTTAGGGCAAAAATTAATGTTCCCTCGCGAACCTGGCCTCCCATAAGCCAACCAATTGTCAACACAGAGCCCTCAAAAGCCGTTCTGACGATCCAAAAGGGCTTGTCGAGGGCATTTGCTGTCCCCTGCATTAGACCGTCTCTAGGGCCAGATCCCAGCCTTGAGCTGATGTATAAACCGGTGGCTATTGCCACGACAACTACGCCCAGCATGAACACTGCAAGCTGCTGCCAGTAGGCAGTTAGATCAGGAAGGGTCATGAGCCAGAAATCGGCAAATAGTCCTACCAAAAGAGCATTTGCGACAGTTGCAAAGCCTGGCTTTACTTTGAGCGGAATCCAGCAAATCAGGACAACGATGCTGACCGCTACGGTGGCCACGCCAAAACTCAAACCTGTCTGGATGGAAATTCCCTGAGCTAGAACGTCCCAAGGGGCGATTCCAATACCAGCATGGACCGTTAGGGCAACTCCTAGGCCATAAACAAACAATCCAGCCAATAGCGTGACCAGCCTTATAGGCAAGCTACGGTTGGTTTCATGGAGCACCTATGAACCCTACAGGCTATCTAGGTGACATTTCGGACTCAAGACCGCGCATTTTTGCCCATCGTGGACTTGTTTACGAGAGTGACCGGCAAGTAGTTGACGAAAACACGATCGACTCTTTTGAGCTTGCGTTGGCAGCGGGGGCTGACTATTTAGAAACTGATCTACAACTAACCAAAGACGGTGTTGCAGTTCTTTTTCATGATTCTGATCTCTCACGCCTGGTTGGGTCCAAAAAATCGATTTCATCTCTGACTCTAGGTGAACTCAAGCAAATCACACTCCCCTTTGGCGGAACTATTCCAACCTTGCAAGAAGCCTTAGAGAAATTTCCCTCGGCAAAATTCAATCTTGATTTCAAAACCCGTAGTACCGAGTCTCCCGGTATGGCGGTAATCAGTGCCGCAGGAGCTTATGAGCGGGTATTGGTTTCTAGCTTCAGCGAGGCTTCGAGAGTTCGAGCCTTATCTCACTCCCCTGTTCCGATCACATCGTCCGCAGGTAGCTCAAAGGTTCTTGCCAGCTACATGCTGGCGCGACTGAATATGACCAAACAACTCGCACATTCCCTGTCTGATGTGCAGGCCCTGCAGATCCCAACGAGAATGTACGGTATCGATTTCACCCACCCCCGATTCGTCGAGGCTGTTTTCAACCAGAACAAGGAGATTCACTACTGGACCATAAATGAACCAAATGAGATGGTGACCCTGTTTGCCCTCGGAGCTCATGGAATTGTTACCGACCGAAGTGATATCGCCATCAAGGTCTTTAGCTGACACTTTGCTGTTAAAGCCTCATTGACGGGATGATTACCCAACCCTCTTCTGTTTTCCCTCGTAGCGCAACAAGTGCGCAAACAAGGAGAAGAAATTGGCTCAGCAGACCATGCGTGGCATCAGGCTCGGAACTCAATCACTTGAGTCTGAAGTTGGTGTTAGCTACTCCCCCAGAACCAAGTACCAATTTCTTTGCCCCAACGGTCACTCCTCTGAAATTGTCTTTGCCCAAGATGCCGAGCTGCCAGAGACCTGGCAGTGCAAATCCTGCTCAGAGTTTGGCACTTTGCTAAAAGACGGAAAACCCATCACCCTGAGCATTACTGAGATCAAGACACCAAAGTCCCACTGGGACATGCTCCTAGAGCGCCGCTCAAAAGTTGAATTGGAAGTTATCTTGAAAGAACGTTTGGCTTACATAAAGGCGCGAAGAAAAGCTGGCAAGGCTGACATTTAGCCAAAAAGGCGTCTAATGCCCCAAAGCTGAATCTTTATCAGAGCTTCGAATACGATGCCGAGTGTCATCTTGGATTTTCCCTCAGTGCGTTCAACAAACGTGATGGGAACTTCCTTTACGACACCTGTTTTAGTCGCTCGATAGGCAAGCTCTACTTGGAACGAGTACCCCTGCGAGGAAACCGGCGAGACAATTAGTTTCTGTAAGAAACTTGCCTGATAAGCGCGAAATCCTGAGGTCATGTCGAAAATGTGTGCTCCAAGCATCAATCTTGCGTAGAGATTTCCAAATTTTGATAGCAACACTCTTGTAATCGGCCAGTTCTGAACACTTCCACCAGGGATCCAGCGAGAACCGATAACTAAATCAGCGTCTGTTGTTGCCAAAAGGATTGCTTGGAGATCAGAGGCTTGATGTGAGCCATCTGCATCCATCTCCACTACAACTTCATAACCGTTTGCGAACGCATATCTAAAACCGTCGATGTAAGCAGGTCCTAAGCCCTGCCTGGTAGGCCTGTGCAGAACAGAAACTCTCGAATGATTGATTGCCAGCGAATCGGCAATTGCTGCAGTCCCGTCTTGGGAATTGTCGTCGACGACCAAAACATCAACGCCTGCTATTTCTGATAGAAGTCCCTCGACTGTTGAAGCTAGTGATTGTGCCTCATTGAAAGTTGGCATCACGACAAGCGTTTTCAAGCTTTCTTTCCTCTGCGCCCAAGCTTTCCCACAATTGCAGCAATCACAAGACCCAGCGCAAGAATGTTCAGAGTGATGTCAAAATACGGCGAGACTGCCATAGCTGGAGTTATAGATGTTCTAAGTGGAACTTTCTCAACCATGATTCCAGGTTCGAAAATCGGAAGCTCACTAATGATTTGCCCATTTGGTAAGAAGATTCTCGACACGCCAACAGTGGATATGTTCACCACAGTTCGACCGGTTTCTATGGCGCGCAACCTCGCTAGAGCTGCCTGCTGGAAAGTTTCGTCACTTCTTCCAAAGTCAGCGTTATTGGTTTGGGAAAGAATTATCTGGGCTCCCCCGGCTACCAATTCTCTTCCGATGTCATCGATAGCTACTTCAAAGCAAATCAGCACACCTAGGGGCTTTCCATCCAATTCGAAAATGCCATCCCTTGTTCCAAAGGCATAGTCACGTGAGACTAGACCAATTAGATCTGGAGCAAGTAGGTTCCAAAAATCTCTGTCTGGAACATACTCGGCAAAGGGTACGGGACGCTTCTTGTCGTACTGGTCAATCTGATACCCCTCCGCGTCGTAGTAAAGGGAGCTGTTAAACATAAAACCATCAGACTGAGTGATTGCACCAAGAATAATTGGTACTTCGTAGTTTGATACCAATGCTTGAATCTGAGCTAGCGCTAGCGGATTGGCCTGAGGATTCAGATCTGAAGCGTTCTCTGGCCAAACGATGAAATCAATGTCCTTGCCTTGCGGGTGCTCATCCAAGAGTGCAGTTGCCTCAAGGTGATTCCTAAGAAAAGTCCCCCGCTCCGCATTAGCGAACAGTCCGGCGTTAGCGTTTCCCTGCACTGCTGCAACGGTTAGCTCGCCTGATTCTGCGCCAGTCGGGACAACGAATAGCCAAGCGGTTGCGAGGGCCACTAGGCTCGCCGCCACCCCTAGGTAGTTTCTCATGAGTGCCTGAGCCCCAGATTCGATTACCAGTAGTAGTGCAACTGTCATGAAAACCGAAACAAAGGTGAGACCTGAGATACCGACAAAATACACCAGCTGAGACAGAAAGCTCTCTGATAGAGCCTGCGCTACTCGCGACCACGGAAAGCCACCGTATGGCAAATTGATTGCCACCCATTCTCTTGCTGTCCAAAGTGTTGCAATCGAGAGAGCAATCAAGGCATTTCGATAAATACTCTGCTTGAGAGCATCCGCCCAGCTCCACACAATTGCAAGAGCACCGGATCCGATTGCAAAAATCAGAGCTTCCATAACCGAAAGAGCAATCCATGGCACTGGGCCAAGATACAAAGAAAGCCATTCAACTTGGCTCATGTAGAAAGCTAAGCCCGCAAAGAACCCGACTCCAGTGGCTGGCCAGAATCGCAAACCTCGTATCGATACAAGAATCAACGCGACGGAGACAAAAATCAGTGGCCAGATGTCTTCTCTTGGCATCGCAAGCGAAGAAACAACACCTCCGACCACAGCTGTCGGAATTCTCCAGAGCACACCACTAGAGCGCTTTAAGGTCGTCATAGTTCTAGCCTATGCATAGTAGGAGTAGGCAACGATCCCACGTCGAACCTTATCGATGGCATCCTTGGCGTTTACCGAAAGCCCTCCAGGGGCCGCGCGAGATATCTGCTCAAGCAAGTCAATAATTTGCTTGCACCATCTAATGAAATCCCCTGGTAGCAAATCAGCGGAGTCTAATACTAGATCCAGTTTTGCTCCAGTGGCCCAGCGGTATATCGGGTAGCAAAGATCGAGCTCAATTTTTGAAGAACGCGGAAGCTTGTGTTTTTTGGAGAGAAATTCAAGATCTTCCCAAAGCTGCTGGGTTTGCTCAACCACGCCTTGGAAATTTCCCTTCGGCACACGAGGCTCAATCCCTTCATCATCTCTTCTAGGTTCATAGACGAGAGCTGCAGCCATGGCGGCAAGCCCTGCAGCGTCGAGCTTTTCCCAGGTCTTGTTTCGGATGGCCTCGGAAACCAAGAGATCGCGTTCGCCATAGATACGAGCCAGCATCCGACCTGAATCAGTAACTGCGAGGTCTTGATCTTTGTCATCCAGGTAATCGAGCTCAATTAAGAGTTCGCATATTTTGTCGAAAGTTGAAGCAACCTGGTTCGTTCGACCTTCGATTTGGTCAATCGTTGCTTTGGTCTCACGCTGCATCTTCCACCATCGCTCAGCCCATCTCGCGTGAGCCTCGCGATCCTTACAGGAGTGACAAGGATGAGTTTTCATTCGTACCTTTAGCTCGGCGAGTTTGCGCTCCAGCTCATGCCTGCCTTTGGTCTGCCTGATGTCTTTTCCGCGCTCTGCTCGAGTGTTGCCAACTGCAAGCACTTTTTCAATGTCGGTGAGTTCACGCCTGATGGACGAGTAGTGGAAGAAATCGCCAAGATGGCACTCCATAGACTTCGCATAGCCATCAAGTGAAATCTGCTTATCACGTATCCCCCGAGCCATACCAACAACCGAGCGATCGGCTTGAAACTGCGCAAAGGATGTCTCAAGTACTTGTCTTGCTCGTGAACGACCAAAAGCGTCAATTAGATTCACCGCCATGTTTGCGGTTGGCTTGAAAGGGCTCACCAAAGGGTAGCTTCTTCTACTGGCAAGACCCGCAACGCTTGCCGGGTCGAGATTTCCCGACCATTGAATAACCGAGTGACCGAGCGTATCTATGCCTCGACGTCCCGCGCGACCAGTCAGCTGGGTGTATTCACCAGGAGTGATTTGAACTCGGGACTCCCCGTTGAATTTGTCGAGTCGTTCCAGTACGACTGTTCTTGCTGGCATGTTGATACCTAAGGCCAGCGTCTCGGTTGCGAAAACAACCTTTACAAGTTTCTTGAGAAAGAGCTCCTCGACAACTTCTTTGAAAGCTGGCAGCATACCCGCGTGATGAGCCGCAATTCCACGCTCCAAACCACTCAGCCAATCAAAGTAACCAAGAGTGTCTAGGTCTTCCTCTGCGATTGAGGAGCACTTACGCTCAACAATCTCTCTGATTTCATCTTGCTGCTCACGACTTGTTAGGCGCACGCCTCTCTGGAGGCAAGACCGAACTGCAGTGTCGCAGCCAACACGAGAGAAAATGAAGAAAATTGCTGGAAGCAAATCCTCATCGTCCAGAATTTCGACTACCTCAGGCTTTGAAACCTTCGGAATTCGTGAGAGGCCTCGGTCGAATGAATTGTTCGACTTTTTACCCTTATTGACTTTCCCGATAGGAACTCGAAGCTTTGCTGAGTGTCTGCGAACAAGCTCTGCGCTAACTCTTTGACCCTTGGTCCCAGGCTCGAAAAGTTCAAGCAGTTCATCGCCAAATAGGACGTGCTGGTCCAGAGGTACAGGACGCACCTCAGAGACGACGATCACGGCGTCACCCCGAACTTCATCTAGCCAGGCGCCGAACTCTTCGGCATTTGAAACTGTTGCGCTAAGTGAAACTAGGACAACGTCCTTGGGTAGGTGCAAAATCACCTCTTCCCAAACCGCTCCCCTGAATCGGTCGGCCAGGTAGTGGACCTCGTCCATGACAACGTACCCAAGGTCAATTAGGGATTCGGAATTGGCATAAATCATGTTTCGAAGAACCTCTGTTGTCATAACGACAATTTGCGCTTCGGAGTTATTGTTTATGTCTCCAGTTAGTAACCCCACTCGCTCCGGACCATAGCGCGTAACCAATTCGGCGTACTTCTGGTTACTTAGCGCTTTTATTGGGGTGGTGTAAAAAACTTTTTGGTTCTTTTCAATTGCCAGATGAATAGCAAACTCGCCAACCACGGTCTTACCAGCCCCAGTGGGAGCAGCAACAAGCACTCCCTTGCCTAGCGCGAGGGCCTCGCAAGCTTGCTCTTGGAAAGGGTCGAGTTGAAAATCTAAAAGCTCTAGAAAGGAGTCAAAACTAGGACTCGCTCGTTTCGACTTAGCACGCTGATATCGCTCAGATGCGGTGAGATTGTCCATGATCTTTAGTTGTTTGCTTGCGGGGTCTCGAGTTCAATATCAATTGATTCTGATTTACGAGCCAGCCGCTTGTCATGCAGTGTTGCAACTCCAGCAGCGACGAAGTACAGAATCAAAAGCGGAACCATAAGCAAGAACATCGCCATGGGTTCAGCAACTGGAGTTGCAATTGCTCCTACAACTGCCGACACAAAAATTGCCATGCGCCAGGATTTGAGGATGTTCTGTGCCGTGATAACTCCGGCGAAGTTGAGTAGCACTAAAACAACTGGAAGAACGAATGCAATACCGAAAACAAGAAGGATCCTTATTGTGAACAGGATGTACTCACTCGCGTTGATTACGTTTGCACTGCCCTCAGGGGTGAATCCAACCAGAACCTGAACAAAGGTTGGAAGTGAGGACCAGGCTAGTGCGGTCCCGGCCAGAAAAAGAGGCACGGCTACCACCACAAACCAGATGGTGTATTTGCGCTCCTTCTTTTTGAGCCCAGGAGTAATAAACGACCAAATGTTGAAAAGCCACACTGGTGAGCTCATCATCACGCCAAGGAAGATAGAGACTTGGAGCCGCACATCGAACGCCGAGACAACGGTTGGAAAGTTTATTGTTGCGTTAGAACCGGGTTGATTGGAAAGTTCAACGATTGGTCGCTGCAACTCTGCGAACACAGCATCGAACATGAACCATCCCGCAATGGAACCTGCGAGTAGGAAGATTGCCGACCAGAAAAGTCGATTACGAAGCTCTTTCAGGTGACCCGACAGACTCATCTTGCCTTCGGGGTTTTGCTTCTTGACCACTTAGTTCTTAGTGGTGTTCTCACCCTCAACAGGCAGATCAGCCTGCTTGGTGTCGTCTGTTGACTTGATCTCCTTGCGGAACACCCTCATCGACTGTGCAAGAGACTTAGCTAAACCTGGAAGTTTTGGTCCACCCCATAGCAGCAAGACAATTGCCAGAATAATGATCCATTCCCAGCCCTGTAGACGCATCTCAATTCCTATCCGCTCAAGTTCTTATTGGATAAGCCTACGCTCTCCAGCTATCTTTCGTTAGCCTTTAGGGCTTCGAGGCATCTTGGCGGGGGTCTGCCGCGTCTTGGCTAGGTCAGAATAGAACTTCACGGCCTCAGGGTATAGCTCAGTATCTCTCTGGAATCTAGCTACGCGATTGGCAAATGGATTGAGCTTTTTAGCAAGCTTTAGTCCACTTACGCTCAACCTTGCGAATGCAAGTATCAGGGTTACGAGGCCAAGCCCTATTGCGACTAGCCAGATCCAAAGTTCCAACTGGCTTACTCCACTTTCTCGCTGGAAGCACTGGCCCCAAGCGCCCGATTCGCGTATTCAAAAACCACTTTACGTGCCCCTTCCGGCTCGATTACTCGGACATGTCCTGAGTACTTAGAGACAACTCTTCCGAGTGTGGAGATGTCCCCGATTGGTATTGATACCCTAAGTGTCTTATCGCCCACAGCTGGATACTCGGGCTTGTAATCAGCAAGCATTCCAAACCCCTCCGGATCGATGTCAAATACAACGTTGGTATCACTATCGCTGACCGAGTAGATGCCTGAAGAATCGATTTCGGGATACTTTGCGCGAACTAGCTTCTCATTCTCAAGAGCAATGTCTCGCATTCTGTCGAGTCGGAATACTCTCACTTCCTTTTTGTTGCGACAGTAACCTCTGAGATACCAAATTGAGTCATTTGATTCCATGGAAATCGGTTCAATTTGCCTTGAAGTAACTTCGTTTGCGGCGTTTATGTAGGAGCAGCTAAGCAATCTATCTTCGCTGATGGCCTGCCTTGTCAGAGTGACTTCTACATCCACGCGAGATGGATGAACCTTGAAAGGCATTTCACTGGTGCGCTTACCACCATCGGAGAGCAAATTCATAAGCTCTGCAACCTCGACCCTGTCAGATTCATCGAGTACTGACTCTAGGTAAGAAAGACCGCTTGCAATTGCCGCGGCCTGCCTGGTTGAGAGCCGAGGAACCGATTCAAGGGTTGGAGCGAAACTAACGTCTACGATTCCTTCCTCCAAAAGGTCGTAGTCAAGAAAGAAGAGCTCGTCAGGTCGATACATGCCAACACCCGACAACGAGATTGTTACCACGGCGTCATGAATCTCTTGTTCAGAGATTCCGAAGTGGTTGGCAACGTCAGCAATCTTCTGTTGTCTGTTTTGAATTAAATATCCAGTTAGCGCCAGCATAAAGTTGTAGCGCTCGGTTCCTGAAATCTTTGAGCTTTTAGGCATGAGACGCCCTTACCGCTTCAAGATTTACTTTCAGAATCTCTGCAAGCTCCGGTGGAGACAAAATCTCAATATGATCAACAAATTCCATTAGCTCTTCTGCAAGCAGATGGATGTCCATAAAGGAAACCTCAAACAGCTCTTGGTCAGCTTTCAGGTCAAAATGGAACCAACCGGCACTTCGAGCCGGAACCTTTATCGTTGCCTTCAGGGATCTTCTTCGGCTATCCAGTTCGCTAATCGCTGCATTGACCTCGGATTTGCTTGGAGGCTCAAAGGTAAAGTCCTGGATGTCCACTTCGGACACGATACGTTTTAGCAAAAAGTTCCGAGACTCCTCCCTATCCAAGTCGTAGCCGAGAAGTAGCCACTGACCAGAAATGTTTTGGATAATCCAGGGCTCAACATTTCTAACTTCAGCTTTCTCATGATCCGGTTTTCGGTAGTCGAAGGAAACCCTAGATGATGTCTCGATTGCGGTTGAAAGCGGAAGGAATGAAAGCTCATGGGTGCGAATTCTCGGTGCTATTCCAATAAGGCTCGAGGCATCAGCTGGTTCTCCCATCGCCCTAATGCGCATGATCGCATTGTTCGCATCTCTGGAAAGTGATGCTTTTGCCCAGACCTGCGCGGCAAGATTCATGAGGGCCACTTGCTTAGCGCTTAGCGTGGTACCGGACGGCCAAACAAAATCCTCATTTGCTATGAGATACCTGTATTCCTGATTATCATCCATGTCCTCGGGTGGGATAAATGATCGCCAGGCAACTCCAACTTTGGTTAGAAGTACCTTGTCACGCTCGAACAATCGACTAAGAGATTCGTTGTCTCCGCCTTGAACATAACGCTCTTTGTACCCTTGAACATTCGCGAAGATTTCAGCCTTAGTTAACCCTTGACTCGAAACCAACAGAGCGCAGGTGAGATTGAATAAGCGCTCCGAAAGATCGATTTTTGCTGGCATCAGCTACTGGCTACTGGTTCCTAGGATGTCGATGACGAAAACTAGAGTCGAGTTTGGCGGGATCGATGCACTCCCCTGCTGTCCGTAACCCAAAGCCGGCGGAATAACTGCTATCACTCTAGAACCAACTGGTTGACCAACCACTGCATTCAAGAAACCTTCAATCAGCTGCCCTTGCGCCACCACAAACTGTGCTGGGGAACCCTGATCCCAGCTGGAATCAAACTTGGAGCCATCAGCCCACAAGAAACCGCTGTAGTGCATGGTGACGTTGTCACCTGACTTAACGGTTTCACCCGCACCTTTGATTAGCTGTGCGATACGCAACTCCGAGGGTGCCTCAGTGTTTGGGATCGTAATGCCGGGGATACCCGTCGGGGTCGTGACTACAGCTGGCAATCCAGCCTCTGGTGCGACTGCAGATCCTTGTGCTTGCTCTAGATAAACCCTGGAAAGATCAAAAATGAATACGAAAGAATCATTTGGTCCAATGCCAAGGCTCGGAACGCCTCTGCCGTCATGGGCGTCTTTTGGCGGGAAGATCGCTACCACTCTTGAACCCTCTTTAGCTCCGGCTAATGCGGAGCAGAAGTTAGGAACTGAATCAGGACCAAAAAAACCAGGAGAAGGGTTCTTGCCATCAAACTCTGTTTCCTGCAACAATTCGCCAGTTGCTCCGTTGTAACCTGCGAACTCAAACTCAATCATGTTCTTACCGGTGAAGACAGGTCCATCGCCTTCGATAACAACTCTTGACTGAATCGAATCTGCTGTGATTGGAAATGCAAAAGTGACCCTTGGCTTAGTTAGTGGCGTACTAGAAACTTCGACTGAGTCAACCTGTGTGCCACCACCAGCAGGATCACAGGCGAGAGTAGCACTAGAGCTGCATCCAGTCAGGGACAGCGAAACAATCAGAGCGCTCAGAGCAAGTGCTGTTTTCTGCAAGAGATTCTTCCTTCGGTATTTTTAGGTCCTAAGTTCTCAAGTTTAGTCGCTGAGCCTTGGCCAAGCTGTGGACTAAGAGGTGGCTTTACGGACTGTCTTTCTAAGCTTTTTTTCGGAAACCTTTCGCTCCCCCAGTCCTTCTGGGTTCCAGGCCAAAATGTCCTGATCCGAATACTCATTTGATTTCACCTTTTTTTGAACTGGGGCAAAACGGTCCCTGGAGCAAGCCTTCGAGCTGTAATTAAGAATCCGGTATGCCCAATCATTCGATGCTCTGGCCTGACTGCCAAACCTTGCAGATGCCAGGGGCGAACTAGTGACTCGAAAGCTTCTGGCTCTGTGAACATCGAAGTGGCACGAATTGATTCGGCCACCCTAGATAGCTGGGTCACTGTGGCAACGTAAACAATAACCAAGCCTCCGGGCTTTAGGGCCGTAGCAACTGAGTCGATGCACTCCCAAGGAGCGAGCATGTCAAGAACGACTCTGTCGACAGTATGTGGCTTGAGTACTTTAGGCAGCTCTTCCTGCAAGTCCCCCAGGTGAACGTTCCAGTTCTTTGGTTTTGATCCGGTTTGACTCGCTACGTTGCCTTGAGCAATCTCTGCAAATTCTGCTCTGCGTTCAAAAGAATGAAGTTGCCCAGATTCCCCAACTGCTCGAAGCAGGTACAAACTCAATGCACCGGAGCCAACTCCAGCCTCCACAACAACCGCTCCTGCAAAAATGTCACCTGACACTAGAATCTGTGCTGCGTCTTTTGGGTAGATGATCGCGGCTCCACGTGGCATGGACAATACAAAGTCACTCAAAAGAGGTTTAAGGGCAAGGTATTCAACGCCGTTCTGGTTTGCGACAACCGAACCATCTGGCAATCCAATGATATCGTCGTGTCGCAAGTCACCGCGATGCGTACCAAATGTTCCGCCTTTAGTTAAAACAATCGTGTTAATTCTGCCCTTGGGTCCAGTGAGTTGGACCTTGTCCCCGGCCGAAAACAATCCGTTGTGCTTTGGACTCATTCGAACAGTGCTCGCAGGTCGTTCATTGAAACACCCTCAAGAGTTGGCCAGAGAATACGCCCTTCACTCATGGGAATCTCAACAATGTGGGCTATTCCAACAGCCTTCGTTCCTGCGGCCTCCGCGGCTGTGATACCCGTCAGCGAGTCCTCGAAGGCCACACAGTGTGTTGGGTCAACTCCGAGCATTGATGCCGCCTTGAGGTATGACTCAGGGTGTGGCTTTCCTTTGACAACATCATCGCCACCAACGATGACATCAAAGCCTTCAAATCCGATTTGCTCTGCTACTTTCTGGGCCATTCGATGCATGGAGCCGGTAACGAGTGCAGTTTTGACGTTGTTCTCTCTTAGAAGCTTTAGAAGGTTCCTCGCGCCAGGACGCCACGGTATTGAGTGCTCAAGCTGAGATAGAACCCCGTCAGTTATCTGATCAATGATTTGCTGAGGTTCAAGATGCGAACCCACTCGTTCCTTCAGAAGCTTGGAAGATTCGTACAGCGACATTCCAATAACACCCAGGCCGTCATCGTGTCCCCAGTTGCTGTCGTGAGCGGCTGCAAAGGCACTCTCGCTGGCTAACCAGTAGGGCTCTGAATCAATCAGAGTGCCATCCATGTCCCAAAGCACGGCGGCAGGAAACGAAGAATTATTCATGATGCTTGAATTCTAGCCTCGCTATTTGCCCTTACAGTTAAGCAAGTAAAAATCTTCAAGAGGGGCAGATTCGCTAGATTGACAGTAGAAAGCGTGTTTCAAGGACGAGTGCTGATTTGTGCATTCGAGGGTTGGAACGATGCGGCTGAGTCTGCAAGCGCAGCTGCAAACATCGTTAGTGAGTCACTTTCCTGTGAAGTTGTAGCAGAAGTTGACCCCGAGGACTACTACGACTTTCAATTCACAAGACCAACAGTTGCTCTTTCCGAAGATGGTCACCGTGAACTTACTTGGCCAACTACGAGCTTGCTCGTTTCCAATGATCCCGACCCAAAGCTCTCTAGGTTTAGTGTTCTGATTGGAACTGAGCCGGCGAGAAGGTGGAAGTCCTTTGTTGCGGAAATCATTGAGATGATTCAAGACCGTGAGATCGAAACGGTTATCTTCCTCGGAGGAATGCTCGCAGACACACCACATACCAGACCCATTGCTGTCACCGCCACAAGTCAGAACCCTGAGGTGAGAAAAATTGAGGGTGTTGAGAAAAGCAGTTACGAGGGTCCAGTAGGAATAGTTTCAACTCTTGGAATCGCATTAGAAGAAGCTGGTATCGCCACAATTGCCTTGTGGGCTGCTGTGCCACATTACGTTCACACCTCTCCCTCACCGAAGGCAACACTTGCTCTTGTGGCTGAGCTTGAAAGATTGCTTGGAGTTAGTTTCAGCCACGGAGACTTAGCCGATCAGGCTTTTGCCTGGGAACGTGGAATCGATGAGATCGCCGAAAACGACGAAGAGATGGCCGGCTACATTGAACAACTTGAAGCAAGCCGCGACGAGGTGGATTCCGAGGCTGCCTCCGGCGAGGCTATTGCCAGAGAGCTCGAGAAGTTTTTAGAGTCTGAGCAGCGCCCGCCAGACGCCTAAGCGACAATTGAGCCGCTAGATAGCATCCATAGCAACCAGAGCCCAACTATTACTCGCCACAAAACAAACGGCAGAAAAGAACCAGACTCGAGATACTTCAAAAGGTAATGAATAACTGCAAGACCTACAATCCCCGACACAACTGTTGCCACAATCGTCGCAAGCAACATCTCTTGATTTAGATCGCCAACAGTACTGACAAATAGATACAGCCCGGAAGCCAGCACTGCAGGGATCGCCAGCAAAAAGCTATACCTGGCTGCTGCTTGTCGGGTGTAGCCAAGCAATAATCCGACGGTGATTGTTCCTCCCGATCGAGATACTCCAGGAACCAGCGCAAGTGCCTGGCCCAATCCAAACACGATGCCGTGCTTGTAGCTCAAGTTGGCAATAGTCTTTCGCTTTTTTCCAACCCAGTCGGCAATCCCAAGAAGTATTCCAAAACCAATCAATGTGTATGCGATAACCCACAAGCTTCGCACGTCATTTTCAATCAAGTCCCTAAACGCAAGACCAAGCAAAACAACAGGAAGCGTTCCAATAATGATCAGCCAACCAAGCTTGGTCTCGGATGTCATGACCGATTTTGGCTTAGCCACCCATCCAAACCAAGCGAGGACAATCTTCCGAATGTCTTTTGCGAAATAGGCAACTACTGCAATCTCTGTTCCAAGCTGGATGGTTGCTATAAAAGCAGTTAGCTCGGGTCTGGATAGATCTGATAATCCCATGAGTTGTTGAGCGATTTGAACATGTGCCGAAGAAGAGATTGGCAAAAACTCTGTCAGGCCCTGAACCAACCCAAGAATTAGTGCTTCAAGAAAGCTCAATTATCTTCTTCTGGAATAGCGAATGGAAGAAACTCACTATACTCCTCGGAAAGCGCTTCGTCGTAATTGATGAATGCGTCCTCGAGGTTGTCATAAGCTCTCTCAACACTGGAATCCCCGTCACCGCGTCGCGCTGCCACAGCCTCGAAATGTTTCTCAAGCGCTGCAACTAGTTGCGTGAGTGCTATTCGTGGATCAGTAGCCATAACCCAAAACTACCTTCAATCCTCCGTGATGCCAAGTACCAGAAGAAGCATTGACCGTCCGTGATACCATCGCATCTGGTAAGTCCGGGTGGCGGAATGGTAGACGCGCTAGCTTGAGGTGTTAGTCCTCGCAAGGGGGTGGGGGTTCGAGTCCCCCCTCGGACACTGTCGATTGTGACAGTGTGACCTTCCGTATAGGAGCTGTGAAAGCCTTTGACAAACACTCACATCGGCCTATTTCGCCATGGTCAAACCGACTGGAACATCAATATGCTTCTCCAAGGCGTGACCGATGTTCCGATGAACTCAACTGGAATAGAACAAGTAAGAACTGCAGCCAAAGCCCTTAATGGGAACGAATGGGACCTAATCCTCACATCCCCACTAGGAAGAGCCCGTCAAACGGCTGAGATCATTGCGGAGCAACTTGGGTTCCATGAGGTCCATCAGCAAGATCTGCTTATAGAGCGCTCCTTTGGCGAAGCCGAAGGATTGGCGTACGAAGAGTGGAAGTCAAAGTACTCAAATCTAGATGAACTTCCAGGAGGCGAATCGAAATCCGAGCTTCTAGCAAGGTCCAAACTTCTATTGGACACATTCGCAGATATCCATCCTGGAAAGAGAATTCTTGCCATCTCTCACGGTGCGCTTATCCGAACCGTTCTGACTATCGCTAGTGATAGCAGATTGCCCCGTGATGGAGAAAGACTGGGCAATGCTTCGCTAAATGTAGTCTCACACCAAGATTCTTACTGGACTGTAACCAAGTACGATTTGGACCCGCTTAGTCCCTAAGGCCCTGAATTAAGAGATTCAGCTCTCTGGCCGAATCGTCCCAGCTAAATACCTTTGCTCGTTCCAAGCTTGTCTTACTTGCCTTTTGCCAGGAACCAATTTCTTCCAAGCTCTTGATCGCTAACGTAAACTCACTTGGACTATCAGGATTGAAAAAACGCCCAGCTCCGGAGGCTACCTCCCTAAAGATTGGGATGTCAGAAAGCACCACTGGTATTGATCTAGACATAGCCTCAATTACTGGAATTCCGAAACCCTCATCTTTAGAAGCGGTCACGAGCGAAAAACTATCATCAAGAATCTCGCTGTAATTTGCTTCCGACATCCCGTTCACAAATACGATTCGAGAACGAACTTCTTCGCTAGAACTGGCAAGGAGTTGTTCTCGACGCTTTGGATCGACCTTGCTGCAAAGAGTAAGTCTGTACTCAGGAAGATCTTCCATACCTTTGATAAGTAGCTCGACATTCTTATAGGGCATGAAACTTCCCATGTAGACAAGATTCTTTGTCTTCGGCTCTTTCTTTGACGATTCCACAACAGGCATGCTCGAAGCGTTGTATACCACTGTCACGGGCCTGCGAGTCAGCCGATTCTTCATAATCAGAGACTTGGTGGTCTCGGATATTGTGACTACGGCATCTGCCCTATTTAGAAGAAGCCGAACCGGTGTAAAGCTCAAGTGAAACAATCGCCACGCTAGTCGTATCGGCCAGGCAAGAAAAACTGGAGGTTTTCGGTGCTTGTAGTAGATCAGATCATGAAGAGTGAGAATCAGCCTGTACTTCTTACCGAAGGAGCCCATGGTTTGCATGGGAGAGAAAACGATACTTGCACCCTGCTTGTTCAGCCGTCGTGGTAAAAACAGCTCAAGCAATGGATTCTTTGGATCATTAGCAAGGAAATATTTGGCTTCTCGGGGCAGTTCTTTCAGCTGCTGGATGTCAGAGATTATTGCTGTCACAGATTCTATTTTTGAAAGTGATTTGAATAGTTCGCTAGAGAATCGGGAAATTCCATCATGGTGATCTACCCGAATGAATCTGCAGTCAAAGAAGACACTCATTTGCGCTCTTCTATAAAGACCCTAATGAAATTAGCAGCCTGCTCGGGGGCTTCATAATGAACCAAGTGGCCGACATCTTTGATCTCCACCAGTTTTGCCCTTGGGTAGAGCTTCACAACTTCTCGCTGAATCTCAATCGCTGTGATGTCATCCAATTCTGCAGCAACAATCAGAACCGGGGTCGTGATTGATGGCGCCATGACGGATAAGTCGCTAGAAATCGAGGCGTCATAGCCTTCGGATGCAACCCTGACGGTTGCAAAGTCACTGAAGTTTGAAAGGTGCTGCTTGTGTATCCAGCTGCGAAGTTTGCGGTCATTTGTCTTGGCCATCACCGAACTCATCACCATCACCGCTATTGGGCTTCGTAGCAGCCACCCACCGATTGATTCGGGGAGCAGATTGCTTAAGTGGTAGAACGCAGAAGTGATTTGAGTTAAGAATGCCCTAGGACCCGATAGCGCTGGACCTGATACTGGATTCATCAAGACAATCGATTTGCAATCTCTGTTGCTTGCGTAGTGACCAACTACCAAGGTCCCGAAGCTATGGCCGACTAGATTTGCAGTGCTGATTAGTCCAAGCTCGCTAAGAAACTGTTCAAGCCAGTTTGCGTAAGCATCCAAGTTATGCACACTCGAAAGTTCTGAAGATTCACCAAAGCCTGGAAGATCCGGAACAATCACTCGGTAGTCCCCCAGGCCTCCAGCAATTGCCTCTAGCCCTCGATGATTCCCCCTGTAGCCGTGGATCATCACAATCGTCTCAGGGTTTTCGAATCTGGCTGGATAGTCGTAGTAGACGAACTCCTTCCCAGAGAGTGTCAGAGTTCGCCTGAGTCCGCGAAGGCGAGCTTGATTGGTTAATTCCTCTGACAACACGTCACAAGTCTAATCAGGCTCGATAACTGGCTATGAGTAATCCCAAACAAGGAACGGTTTGCACCCTATCCTTCTAGTGTGAACGAACAGTTGAGCTTCGACCTTGGTGACCAACTTCCCTGGGCCAAGTCTCTTGCAGTATTTGACTTGGAGACTACTGGTCTTGACCTTGAACAAGCTCGGATAGTTACCGCTTGCGCTGTTGCTATAGACGAGCAAGGTCAGGTCACTGGCTCCAACATTGAGTGGCTAGCAGATCCCGGTATCGAGATTCCCGTGGCTGCTTCAAATGTTCACGGTGTTACTACCGAGATTGCACGAGCTCGCGGCCGAAATAGCAAGGAAGTAGTGTCTCAGATTCTGGAAACTCTACGCGGATTCTTTAGCGCAGGTATCCCCGTCGTTGCATACAACGCACCCTATGATTTCACTATTTTGCATTATGAGGCTCTTAGATATGGTTTAGAGCCATTATCTGACCCAAAGCCAATCATTGATCCTCTCGTATTGGATAAGTTCGTCGATCAGTACCGATCTGGAAAGCGAACATTACAGATAGCCGCTTCGGTTTATGGGGTCCAGCTATCTGATGCTCACAATGCAACGGCCGACGCAATAGCGGCTGGCAAGGTTGCTCAGGCTATAGCTCTAAAACATGCAGCTAAGTTACCTTCGGATGTTTTTGAGCTACACGATCTTCAGGAAGTCTGGAGCGTAAGTCAGGACGACTCTTATGAGATATTTCGGAGAAAGAGCTCTCCAGATTTTACGGTTGTAAGAGGTTGGCCAGTAAAGCTTTAGGAGCCAAAGTTCTTGTACCGAGAGTTGAACTTCTCTACTCGACCAGCAGCATCCATAATTCTCTGCTTACCGGTGTAAAAAGGGTGCGACGCTGAAGAAATTTCAACATCGAAAACCGGGTATTCCTTGCCGTCTTCCCACTTCAAAGTCTTTGTGCTAGTTAGTGTTGAGCGTGTTAAAAAGCTCTCACCAGAGGCAAGGTCACGGAAAATAACTGCCTGGTAGTCTGGGTGAATTTCTGACTTCATGCGAGATCTTTCTTTGGTCCAAGGATTTTTGCCTTTATGGCAACTTCACAACTATACCAGAGGCAAAACTGGATAACTAGCGGCTATTTTCCTGGCCGCAGACGGAATCTTCCAGATTCATCAGTGACCTGAAGCGGGTAGCCAAAGGCCTGGGTCACCTTCTCGCTTGTGATGGTGCTAGATAGCTCCCCGGCTGCAAAAACTTGGCCCTTGCTCAGGATAAGCGCGTGTGTAAAGCCTCTTGGAACCTCCTCGATGTGATGGGTGACCATAACTATTGCAGGTGCGGTTGGAGCCTGGGCGTAGTTTGAAAGAACCTCAATGGTGTGCTCTCGAGCTGCCATGTCGAGGCTGGCTACCGGCTCATCAAGAAGTAGAAGCTCAGGATCAGTCATTACTGATCTAGCGATCTGTGCTCTTTTTTTCTCGCCATCGCTGAGGGTCCCGAATGGCCTGTCTCCGTAGCCATCCAGTTGCCACTCGGCCAGGACTCGATTGGCACGACGTTTGTCAACATCCTCGTACTTCTCACTCCAGCGACCGGTTACTCCGTAGCTAGCTGTCATAACCGCATCAAGGACGGTCTCCGAGTTGGGAATGTGTTGCGACAGGGCGTTTGAAGCAAAACCAATTCTTGTCTTGAGCTCAAATACATCGACCGAACCGAGGGTGTGACCCAGAATTTTCGCAGTTCCCGAAGTGGGCTGGATTTGTGCGGCTGCAACCCTGAGTAGTGTTGTCTTTCCCGCTCCGTTAGGGCCAATTATGACCCACCGCTGATTTGATTCAACTTGCCAGTCAAAATTGTTGATTATTGGCTTACCATCTCGACTAACCGTGATGTTATTGAAATCCAAAACCCTGCTCATGTAAATCAGCATAATCGATGACCTGCCTGAGCCCTGGTCTGCTCTAACATCGAGTTATGGTTTCCATAGGCATTTTGAACATCTCACGGTTTTCACATTGAGAAAGTACCTACTCGTACTCGATGTCGATTCCACAATGATCGAGCAGGAAGTCATTGAGCTGCTTGCTGAAAGAGTCGGCCTAAGAGACCAAGTGAAGATCCTCACCGATCAGGCCATGGCCGGCAAGATTGATTTTCGGGATGCGCTGTTGAAACGCGTTGGATTACTAGAGGGCCTGAGTGCTGAGGTGTTTGAAGAGCTTCTACCTGAAATTCGAGTAACAGATGGCGTTCCTGAGCTTGTTAGCGCCGTTCACAAATCCGGTGGAATGGTTGGAGCAATTAGCGGAGGCTTCTCGCAGGTTCTTGAACCACTAGCAGACAAGCTCAGTTTGGATTTTTTCAAAGCAAACAACCTAGAGATAGAAAACGATGTCATTACCGGCAAGATTATCGGGGAAATTGTTGATTCGGAAATGAAATCACGCACTTTGCTTCAGTGGGCTGGAGAGTACGGTTTTGATGTGTCTAACACTGTGGCTGTTGGAGATGGAGCTAACGATATCCAAATGCTAAAAGCCTCGGGATTTGCTGTAGCGTTTAGACCGAAAGAAATCCTTCGAGAGCACGCCGATTTAATTATCGAGGGAGATTCATTAGAGCCACTTATCTCGGTGCTTGAACTACGCTCCAGTTGAGTGAAGACCACCATCGACGTGAATCATCTCACCGGTTGTGGCGGGGAACCAATCAGAAAGCAGGGCAACTACTCCCCTAGCTGCTGTTTCGGTGTTCGTGAGATCCCAACCAAGTGGTGCGCGGTCAGTCCAGAGCTCTTCCATGGTTGCAAAGCCAGGTATACCTTTTGCTGCAGTTGTTCTAAGAGGTCCAGCAGAGATCAGATTGACTCTTATGCCATCTTTTCCTAGATACCTTGCAAGATATCTAGCGGTGGCTTCGAATGCAGCTTTTGCAACACCCATCCAGTCATAAACCGGCCAGGAAACACGTGCGTCGAAGGTTAGACCAACAATTGAAGAAGGATTCTTGAGAACTGGCTTTGCCGCCATTGTGATCGACTTCAAAGAGTAAGCGGAAACTTCCACCGCTGTTGAAACATCCGGCCATTCGGTTTCCAAGAAGTTTCCGCCCAGTGCAGTTTGGGGGGCAAATGCAATTGCGTGAACGATTCCGTCGAGTGAATCAAAATGGGCCGAGATGCGAGAAGATAGTTCTTTAAGGTCTGTCTGATTTGTAGCATCAAGCTCAATTACCGGAGCAGGTTTCGGCAGACGCTCTGCAATCTTTGTGGTGATTGGCAGCATTCGACCAAACGAAGAGAGAATTACCTCTGCTCCTTCTTCCTGCGCCAGACGAGCTACGGAGAACGCAATGGATGCCTCGGTGAGAACTCCGGTTACAAGGATTTTCTTACCTTCTAGAATTCCCATGATTTCTCTCCTTCAACTTGACTTCTAAGAGAAGTCTTCAACAAATAAATCTAGTGCCCCATGCCTAAACCACCATCAACCGGGATAACGGCTCCTGAAATGTACGCAGCCTCATCGCTTGCTAGCCAGCAAACTACTTTGGCTACCTCTGAAGGAGACGCGAATCTTCCAGCTGGAATTCTCTCAAGATACTGTTTTTGTTGATCCGGATCGAGCTCGGAAGTCATGTCGGTGTCAATAAAACCTGGTGCAATTACATTGGCAGTGATTCCACGACCACCGAGCTCTCTCGTAATTGATCTGGCCATTCCAACTAGAGCTGCCTTCGTTGCCGAGTAGTTAACTTGTCCTGGCGACCCCAGGAGCGCGACAACACTTCCAACCAATATGACTCGGCCAAAACGCTGCTTGATCATCGACTTAGTTGCTCGTTTTACTACTCGGAAGACGCCATTAAGGTTTACGTTGACTACCTCTTCGAAGTCCTCATCGCTCATGCGTAGCAAGAGAGTGTCTTTGGTTATGCCAGCGTTGGCAACAAGAACCTCGATAGGGCCAAGTTCATTCTCTGCTTTTGCTATAGCTTCATCCAGTGAGCTTGAATCTGTAACGTCGGCCTTGAGCGATAGTGAGCCTTCGGGACCAGTTCCAGATCGAACGGTAACAGCTACTTTGTGACCCTGTTCGATAAATTGCTGCGCAATAGCGTAGCCAATTCCTCTATTTCCACCGGTTATAAAGACAACTCGGGACTGGGTCATTTGATGCTCATTTCTAACGCAGTGATCCTGTGGCAGGTTTGGACTATCGCAATTCTAGCCTTACCCTTGTATTGAACCTATCTATCTGGAAGTAGCGTTGGCTAGAGCACAAAGCATCACAACAGTTAGCGAGTCACCTGAGGACGAGCGTAAGTCTCGTATGCTCAAATACACCATTGCGATGACAATTCGAGTTGTTTGCTTAGTTGCAGCCATGTTTGTAGAAGGCTGGCTGATGTGGCTTGCATTTGCCGGCGCAATATTCCTGCCTTACTTCGCGGTGGTGCTGGCCAATGCGCAGGGTCCCAAGCAAGGTGAAATCTCCAAAGTCACGCGAGTAATCAAACTCGTGGACGCGTCCCCAGGCACCGAGCCAACAACCAAGATTTAGATGTCGATTTTCAATCTCGACCCAATTGATGCCATGTGTTCAAGGGCTGGCTGCAAAGAACCTGCCACAACATCATTGATTTGGGCCAACCCGAGCATTCATCAAGACGGTAGATCAAAAACCTGGCTCTCTTGCCAAGATCACCTGGACTACCTAAGAAGCTTCCTTGCCGATCGATCTTTTCTCCTTAAAGAGACGGACTTTAGTTGAGAAAGACAGCAAAGCGATGGATTCGTTGGACCGGATGGTTCCTAGTTGCCTGCACATTCGCTTTGGCGTGCGTGGGACTTGCTAGCTGGCAGATCGAGAGAAGATCTGAAGCAGTTTCAAAAATTGAAAGAGTCGCCAGTAACTATGATCTGGAAAAGGCCTCATTCGAAGAGGTTTCTTCGCTTTCGGGGGATGCTGTTGTGGCGTATGAGTGGCGGAAGGTTGAACTTTCTGGGAACTATCTGGTAGACGACACCTTGCTCGTTCGAAATCGAGCCATCGCAGGTCAACCAGGTTTCGTGCAACTGGTCCCCTTCTTGCTAGAAACTGGAGAGATTGTTGTTGTCGAGCGTGGCTGGATAGCAGCAGATTCCGATCTCAATCCATCAAAATCCTTCTTGCCGTCAAATTCTTTGAAGACCCTGGTTGCAAGAGTGCGATTGGGAGAAACTGTTCCAAATAGGGAATCTCCAACCGGGCAAGTCACTAGCATCAACCTGCCTGAGATTGAGGAATTTTTCAGCTTTGCTATAGAGAAAGATTTTTACGTTCGCATGGTGACTGAATCACCATTGGAGAGCCCTTATCCGCAGCCTCTTAGTAGACCAGTCTTAGATGAGGGCAATCATCTCAGCTATGCAGTCCAATGGCTCATCTTCGCGGTGATGGGATTCTTTGCTCTCTTTTGGGCAATTAGGCAAGAGCAGGAATTCCGAAGGATGGAAAAAGATCCGACTTACGTTCCAAGAAGCCTAAAACGCAAAGCGAACGCAGACTCAAGTGTTGAAGATGAAATCTTGGATCGTAACAGTTAGCTAAGAGAAATCAGATCAGCGTACTGATCTGACCAATGATCTTCAGTGCCATCAGGCAGTATCAGAACCCTCTCCGGGTTGAGAGCAAGTACCGCACCCTCATCGTGGGAAACCAAAACAACGGCACCCGTGAAGCTTGCTAAAGCGTTCAAAATCTCTTTTCGGCTTGCTGGGTCCAAGTTGTTTGTCGGCTCATCCAATAGCAACACGTTCGCGGAAGAGACAACCAGTGAGGCAAGTGCCAACCTTGTCTTTTCGCCACCGCTTAGTACCCCTGCCTTCTTAGCGACGTCGTCTCCGGTGAACAGGAACGACCCTAAGACTTTGCGGGCTTCGACATCGCCTAGGTGCGGCGCTGCTGCCTGCATGTTTTCAAGAACAGTTTTGGCAACATCGAGTGTTTCGTGCTCCTGAGCATAGTAACCGATCTTCAGTCCGTGACCTGGTTCTATAACCCCAGTATCTGCTTTATCTACGCCGGCGAGTATTCGAAGCAGGGTTGTTTTTCCAGCACCATTGAGTCCGATAATTACCACCTTTGATCCTCTGTCAATAGCGAGATCTACTGCTGCGAAAATCTCAAGCGAACCATAGCTTTTGGAAAGTCCGTGAGCCATCAAAGGCGTCTTGCCACAAGGCGCTGGATCTGGAAAGCGAATCTTTGCAACTCGATCAACCTGGCCGACATCGTCTAGCTCGCTGAGTAGTCTCTGAGCTCGACGTTGCATCTGTTGAGCCGCAACCGCCTTCGTTGCTTTAGCACCAAACTTTGCAGCCTGAAGGCTCAGTGAAGCTGCTTTCTTCTCAGCGTTTGCGCGTTCACGCTTGCGTCTTTCCTCATCAGCCTCACGTTGCTTTTGATATGCACGCCATCCCATGTTGTATACGTCAATCTTTTGGCGGTTTGCATCTAGGTAGAACACTCTGTTGACAGTTGTTTCTATTAAATCAACATCGTGGCTTATCACTATCAATCCGCCCTGGTAAGCCCGAAGGAAGTCTCTTAGCCAAACTACAGAATCGGCATCAAGATGGTTGGTTGGCTCATCTAGCAACATAGTTTGAGCATCAGAAAACAAAATCCTTGCAAGCTCGATGCGTCTTCGCTGGCCACCAGAAAGAGTCTTTAGCGCCTGTGACAAGATTCGCTCTTCAATTCCAAGATTGCTGGCTATCGCCGATGCGGCCGCTTCGGCGGCGTAACCTCCGGCAACTTGAAAACGCTCTTCAACCTTGCTGTATTTGAGCATGGCTTTCTCGGACTCCACCCCATTCGCAGATGCCATTATTTCGGTTGTCTCGGTCATTTGCTTCAGCAGTGTTCCAAGGCCTCGAGCATTCAAGATTCGGTCGCGAGCGGATTCTTCGGAGTCTCCGGATCTGGGGTCTTGAGGTAGATATCCAATCTCCCCCTGGCGATCAATCAGACCTTTGGAAGGTTGTCCATCCCCAGCCAGAATCTTGGTCAGGGTTGTTTTACCAGCTCCATTTCGACCAACAAGACCCACTTTGTCTCCAGCGGCTATGCGAAACGAGACCTCACTCATTAGGGTTCTGGCACCGATGGTGATTTCTAGGTCCTTGACGCTAAGCAATCAACAAACCTCTCATTTGCTCACAAAAGCAATAGTCTACAATCGTCTTATCTTCCCTGGGCAGAAAAGAGAATCTCATGACTATTCAGCTTTCGAGCAAATCAGCACTTGTTGATCGAGTTGTTCCTCGATCCGCTCTAAACAACATTGCTTTGATTCTCTCCGGTGCTGTCTTCACAGCGTACGCGGCTCAATTAGTTATCCCGATGTGGCCTGTTCCTATAACTGCTCAGACCCTTGCCGTACTGCTGGTTGGTTCTGTTCTTGGAGCAACCAGGGGCGCGATTTCACTAATCGCGTACTTCTCCATGGGTGCAATGGGCTTGCCTGTTTTCTCCGCCGCAACTAGCTTGAGCTTTGGACCAACCTTTGGATACCTAGTTGGCTTCGTTGCTGCAGCCGCCGTTGTTGGATGGCTATCGGAGCGAGGTTGGCATAAATCTGTTGCTGGAGTTCTAGGAAGCTTCGCTATTGCCAACACTGTCATCTATCTGCTTGGACTTCCTTGGCTTGCATTTGCACTTGGAAACCTAGGCGCAGCAAATGACTTGGCTTCTGTAGCCACAGCGGGTCTTGTGCCATTTATTGTGGGCGATGTTCTAAAAATGATTCTTGCCGCCGCGCTTTTGCCGCTGGCCTGGAAGTTTCTGGGGAAAAAGAGCTAGATAGAGAATCCGATTGCGCGCATTTGCTCGCGACCGTCATCTGTGATTTTCTCTGGACCCCAAGGCGGCATCCAAACCCAGTTAATCCTGAATGCTTCAACAACACCATCTAGCGCCTCTGCAGTTTGCTCTTCTAGAACATCTGTAAGTGGGCAACCTGCAGAAGTCAGTGTCATGTTAATCAATAGCGACTCGTCCTCGTCCGCCATTTCTAGACCGTAGATCAATCCAAGGTCAACAATGTTCACGCCAATCTCGGGATCAATAACTTCCTTGAGGGCCTCTTCTACTTTGTCGTAAAGACTTGCTTCTAGTTCTCTTGGCATTTAGGCGTTCACGTACCTGTCGTAACCCTCGGCTTCAAGTCTTTCAGCAAGCTCAGCGCCGCCTTGCTCAGCAATCTGCCCCGCCACGAACACGTGTACAAAATCAGGCTTGATGTACTTCAAGATCCTCGTGTAGTGAGTAATCAACAAGACACCAATATCATTAGAGTCCTTGATGCGGTTGACGCCTTCGGCAACAACACGGAGTGCGTCAACATCCAAACCAGAATCAGTTTCATCCAAAACAGCAAACTTGGGCTTTAGTAGCTCCATCTGAAGAATCTCGTGACGCTTCTTCTCTCCTCCGGAAAAACCCTCGTTTACATTTCGCTCAGTGAAGGCTGAATCCATCTTGAGATTCTCCATAGCAACTCGAACATCTTGAATCCAGCTACGAAGGGCAGGCGCTTTTCCATCAACAGCTGTCTTGGCTGTTCTTAGGAAGTTTGAAACGCTTACACCTGGAATTTCAACAGGGTACTGCATAGCAAGAAACAATCCTGCTCGAGCACGCTCATCAACTGACATGTCGAGGACATTCTCGCCATCTAGCAAAATCTCACCTTTGGTAACTTGGTACTTTGGGTGCCCGGCAATCGAGTAGGCCAGTGTCGACTTACCAGAACCATTAGGACCCATTACAGCGTGGGTTTCACCGCTATTGATAACAAGGTCCACTCCCCTGAGAATCTCTTTTGTTCCCTGGTCAGTATCAACTGATACGTGTAGGTTCTTTATCTCTAGCTTTGCCATTTTCTACTCACTGTCCTTGTCGATTTCAATAAACACTTCACCGTTTTCCACGATCACTTCGTAGGTCGCTACCGGTTCATATGCGGGAAGAGATAAAGGCGCACCAGTATCAAGTGAAAACTTGGCACCGTGGGCCCAACACTCAATGGTCTCATTGTCAACAAAGCCCTCGCTTAGGGAAATTTCGCCATGGGAACACTTGTCTCCAAGAGCTTTGAAGCGGCCATCTTTGGTGTGAACCAGCGCTATCGCTTCATCTCCGATTTTGACGCGAAGAGCTTTACCCGGCTTGATGTCTTCCACGTTGCAGATTCTGATAGCCATTACTTCACGGTCCCTTCAAGCTCGTTCTCAATAGCCTGCGCAAGTCTGTCTTCTAATTCTGAGATTCCAATTTGCTGAACAATCTCCAAGAGGAATCCCCGAACCACAAGGCGCCTTGCCTCAAGTTCGTCTATTCCGCGAGCCTGTAAATAGAAAAGTTGCTCGTCGTCGAACCTACCGCTAGCGCTAGCGTGACCTGCACCCTGAATCTGGCCAGTTTCAATCTCTAGGTTTGGAACCGAATCAGCTCTCGCGCCATCGGTCAACAAGAGGTTGCGGTTGAGCTCGTAAGTGTCGGTGCCTTCAGCAGCTGCACGAATTAGAACATCTCCCACCCAAACCGTGTGTGCTTTCTGGCCCTGAAGTGCGCCCTTATAAGTAACGCGAGATTTACAGTTCGGTTGTGAGTGATCCACGAATATTCTGTGCTCTAGATACTGTCCAGCATCGGCGAAGTAAAGACCGAATAGAGACACATCCCCACCTGGAGCATCGAAGTACGCCGAAGGCGTTACGCGAACTACCGATCCACCCAAAGACACCACAACGTGCTTGAACTTTGAGTTTCTGCCTAGCTTGGCAAACTGAGCCGAAGAGTGGATCGATTCTGTGTTCCATTCCTGAATGCTGACAAGAGTCAAGCTCGCCTCGTCGTCGACGATGATTTCAATGTTCTCTGACAAAACTGCGTCACCATTGTGTTGTATAACAACGGTTGCCTGTGAACCCTTTGCGGCGTGAACAATCACATGCAGTGCCGAGGGGTCAGATACAAGTGACTTGATTCCGACAGAAGATGGTTCTGGCGAGGAGTTTGCAGGAATGGCAATCAGGTAAGCGGCCTTTGCCGCTTCCCAGCCGGCTGCAGAAACCCTATCCTCTGGTGTTCCAGCTGATCCAAAAAGCGCGTGATCTGATTCAATCCAAGATGTCTCGACACCGTCAGCTGTGGTGGCTGTAATGTCACCGGAGAACTCTTCGAGTCCCGACTTGTCTAACCCGCCGAGCTCATCTGAACCGATGTAACGCCACTGCTCTTCGCGAGTCGAGATCTCCGCGAAGTCATCGACCTTAGTTGATTTAATTCTTTCGGAACGAGTTTGAATCGGAACCCCGAAGCCATGGGAATGCTCTGACAATCCGTGTTGGATTGTCTCTGAAGCGCCTGCCACTAGCCGACAGCCCCTTCCATTTGCATTTCTATTAGCTTATTAAGCTCAAGTGCATATTCCATTGGTAGTTCTTTAGCAATTGGTTCAATGAATCCGCGAACGATCATGGCCATTGCTTCGTCTTCGGCCATACCTCTGGACTGCAGGTAGAAAAGCTGCTCTTCGCTAACTCGCGAGACGGTCGCCTCATGACCCATTGAAACATCGTCCTCGCGAACATCCACAGTTGGGTAGGTATCGCTTCTAGAGATGGTGTCAACCAAAAGTGCATCGCAGCGGACAGTGTTGGCGCTGTGATGAGCTCCTGGATTAACACGGATCTCGCCGCGGTAAGAGGTTCTTCCGCCACCACGTGCAATTGACTTTGAAACAATCGAAGAAGAAGTATGTGGAGCGAGATGGATCATCTTCGCTCCAGCATCTTGATGCTGACCTTCTCCAGCGAAGGCAACTGAAAGGGTTTCTCCCCTGGCATACTCGCCGGCAAGAATTACCGATGGGTATTTCATGGTTACTTTCGAACCGATGTTTCCATCGATCCACTCCATGGTTGCACCTTCATGCGCGATTGCTCGCTTGGTTACCAGGTTGTAAACGTTATTGGACCAGTTCTGGATTGTGGTGTATCGAACCCGGGCACCTTTTTTGACGATGATCTCAACTACCGCGGAGTGCAAAGAATCAGACTTGTAAATTGGAGCGGTGCAACCCTCGATGTAGTGAACATATGAGTCCTCATCAGCAATGATGAGTGTTCTTTCGAACTGGCCCATGTTTTCGGTGTTAATTCGGAAATATGCCTGCAGCGGGATCTCAACATGAACACCCTTTGGCACGTACACGAAAGAACCACCGGACCAAACAGAGGTGTTTAGTGCAGCAAACTTGTTATCTCCTGCTGGGATTACCGTTCCGAAGTATTCCTTGAACATCTCTGGATGCTCGCGCAATGCGGTGTCAGTGTCCAAGAACAGAACACCTTGCTTTTCAAGTTCCTCGTTTATCTGGTGGTAAACAACCTCAGATTCATACTGCGCTGCAACACCCGCAACAAGACGCTGTCTTTCGGCTTCTGGAATACCGAGCTTCTCGTACGTAGCTTTGATCTCTTCGGGAAGGTCTTCCCAGCTCTGAGCCTGCTTTTCGGTTGAACGAACAAAGTACTTGATGTTGTCAAAATCAATTCCTGAAAGATCCGATCCCCAAGCCGGCATAGGCTTCTTGAGGAAGTACTGGTATCCCTTTAGTCGCATGTCCAGCATCCACTCGGGTTCGTTTTTCAGACTTGAGATGTCCTTAACAACCTGCTCGCTGATTCCTCGCTTTGCGAAGGCTCCAGCGTCGTTGCCATCTGACCAGCCGTATTCGTAGTTTCCGAGGCTATCTAGCTCGGGGCGGTCAATGATGATGTCAGACATTTGGCTCCTTATTGTTGATATCTAGGTCAAACCCACACTTGCAACGATGCATTCCCGCGCCAAAGTTAATGCGAAACTGGAATTGGCTAAAGTTTACCAGCATTGCCCAAAATTGCATCAGCAGACAGGAAATTAGCGCTTGATTCAACCCTTTAGAACCATCTTTGCTCCGGCAAGACTCAGGGCTTACGCATGGGCGTCGCTAGTGAGTCAGATCTTGATCGTAGTTACTGGTGGTTTGGTTAGGCTCACGGGTTCGGGCTTGGGTTGTCCAACCTGGCCCAAGTGCACCGAGGAATCCTTCGTATCCGTTCCTGAGATGGGTATTCACGGTCTAATCGAGTTTGGGAACCGACTGCTGACCTTCGTTCTGGTCATAATCGCAGGACTCACTTTCATCGTGATCCGAAGGACCTTGAAGGCTCAGCGTTTTGGACTGACCTGGCCCGCAGTGCTATTAGTGTTAGGAATCATCGCTCAAGCATTGCTTGGTGGCGTCACTGTCCTTACTGGCCTGAACTCGTGGGTGGTCGGAGCTCATTTTCTGGTCTCTGGAGTTCTAATTAGCATTGCCTCGGTTTTGGTGTGGCGGGTTTACTCCCCTAAACATTACCCAATCAGCTATCAGTCAGTCCTGATTGCCTGGCCGATCTTTTTGGTTGGCTGGGTAACAGTAATTGTTGGTGTTGTCGTTACCGGAGCAGGCCCGCACGCGGGTGACGCCACAACTGCTCGTAACGGTTTGGATCTAGAAACTTGGCAGCATTACCATTCTTGGCCTGCCTACTCGATGACAGCACTGGTGTTGATTTCTCTAGCTCTTGCTTGGAGAAGCGTTTCGAACAAACCCGCTTCCAATCCTGCTGTGATTTCCTTGGGGATTCTCCTGATTGTTTCTGTGCTACAGGCAGTGCTGGGTGTGGTGCAATCCAACATGGGAGTACCGGCACTGCTCGCAGGTGTGCACATGCTTGGAGCCTCACTAATCATTTCTTTGCTGACATTTCAGCTGCTGTCCCTTAGATCCAAATTTTCAAGAATCGATTCGACCAGATGAGTAGGGTTTTTTGGTTCCGCAAGGATCTAAGGCTGCAAGACAATGAGGCTCTGACGCGCTGCGTAGAGGCAGCAATAGCTGATGGCGGCTCCCCTGTTTTTGGATGCTTCACATATCAAAAGGACGCGTTCGAGAACCTCAGCGGAATCAGACAGCACTCATTGGTGGCCTCCCTTGAATCCCTCAATGAATCAATGGCTGATTTTTTGCACATTCTCGAAGGAGAAAGCGCCGACGCGCTCGCCAAGTTTGCTAAGCAGAATGATATTGAGTCTATTCACGCTACGCAGAGTTTTGACCCTGCAGGAATAGCCGAGCAAGTGCAGGTAGCTAAGGCCTTAGAAACAATTGGCAAGAAGCTTGTGCTGGAAGGATCAAACTACGCGGTAACACCAGGAGCTGTCGTGAAACCTACAGATGGCTCGGCTTATCGTATTTACACGCCTTTCTACAAAGCTTGGTTTGAGATTGGTTGGCCTGAACCCTTCAAGCTCCCAAAGAATACTGTCTGGGGTCAGGCTTCAGCTTCCAAGATGCCAAAGCCTACAAAGCAATCACTGTTCAAAGTTCGCGCTGGTGAACAATTCGCCCTAGAAACATTTGAGCGCTTCAAGAAGAGAGCTCTCTTTGACTACTCGGAGAACAGGGATCGTGCGGATCTTTCTGGCACATCAAAGCTCTCTCACGCAATAGCGCACGGCGAGATACACCCTCGAACACTTCTAGCAGATTTAAGGGATACACCTGGCCACAATGTGTTTCGCAAAGAGATCGCTTGGAGAGAGTTCTATGCCGATGTCCTTTTCCGGAACCCACATACAGTCAAGGACTACTACGTGCCAAGGTTTTCGAAAATGCGTTACGACAAAGGTAAAGACGCGGTTGAGAAACTTGAACGCTGGAAGATAGGCACAACTGGATTTCCTATGGTTGATGCGGGTATGAGACAACTCGCGGCCGAAGGTTGGATGCACAACCGGGTTCGCATGATCGTTGCAAGTTTTCTTGTTAAGGACTTGCATCTGGAGTGGCAGCAGGGGGCAGACTGGTTTGAGCAGTGTTTATCTGATTTTGATCCTGCTTCAAACTCGCATGGCTGGCAGTGGACGGCTGGTTGCGGAACAGATGCCTCGCCCTACTACCGAGTATTCAATCCGATTTTGCAAGGATACAGATTCGATCCAGATGGTAACTATGTTCGTAAGTACATTCCGGAGCTTTCACACCTTGAAGGAGCTGAAGTGCACGAGCCTTGGTTACTAGTTGATGGGCTCATAAATGGGTACCCCGAACCGATGCTCGATCACTCGAAAGAACGTGACGAAAGCCTGCGGAGACTAGAAGAGATCAAAGAAAAATAGCGGATCAAGCGCAATAGCAACAAACAAAACCGTCAGGTATGTTATAGACCCATGAAAGAGTCTCATTGGGTTTTTGATCTCACCCTTTCTCGCCTCATCATTTAGGCGGTGTGATTCCATGAGAAACAGAGCGCCAGTAACTAGAGCTGTTGCCGTGTAGATGATACCCATCTCACCAAGTGGAATCAGCAAGACTGTTGAAGCAACCAGCGCCCAGGCATACAAAACAATCTGCACGCCAACTGTTCTGTTGTCTCTAACTACCGGGAGCATAGGAACCCCAGCGTCACTGTATTCGGCTTTGTATCTGAGCGAAAGTGGCCAGTAGTGCGGTGGGGTCCAAAGGAAAACAATCAGGAACAATACCCACGCGGCAGCACTCAGTTCACCGGTAACCGCGCCCCACCCAATGAGAACTGGCATTGCTCCTGCAGCACCACCCCAGACGATGTTTTGTGGGGTGCGACGCTTCAGTAGCAATGTGTA
>JAIOXP010000037.1:0-9439 GCA_021741705.1 Rhodoluna sp.
TACAACTCTTCCTGAATGGCTACAAAACTTTGCGAGTGTGTTTCCCGTGAAATGGATTGGGCAGGGATTCAGAGCGGTGTTCTACCCTGACCAATTCAAGTCCGTTGAACTTGGTGGTGACTGGTTTCTGGATCAAGTAGCGATTGCAATTGCTATCTGGGTTGCCCTTGGAGTGGTCTTCACGTTGCTCACGTTTAGATGGGTAAAAAAGTCCTAATTAGCTCGCAAGCGGAATACTCCGAATACAATCGGGCGACATTGCACATACAACTGCACACTTAGCAAAAACTCCCTCGATAAACGCCCCTACTGAGGCTCTAAATCAAGGGAGTTGCTGGCGGAGAATGGGGGATTCGAACAGCCCCTACCGCTTGTACTTAGAAGGAATTTAGGGGAATTCGGGGCATTTTCGGTCCTCCAATGAGACTCACTTGCACAACACTTGCACATCAATGACCTTCTTGGGCCGTTAGTGTCCGCACAACTATTTGCACAAACAATCCTTTTGATATCACCCGGCAAACAGTTTGATAAACGTTCTAGACTTGGGCGTGTCACCAGCGTTTTGGTTTTCCAATTCGGACTAGGTTGACATCGCTCGGTCGCTCACTGGTCGGACCCTTAGATGGGTGCCAGGTAGACAGTATCGGAACAGTCAATCAGGATCTGAAACTAATTGATTGAACTTGGGTCCAGGTGCCATAGTGCGAAATCCAATTTTACCGGCCCAGTTTATGAAAGCCGCAGTTCGTTGGCTTGCAGAATTTCACAAAGTTTCCCAGCAGCTTCACTTGCCCGAACCAACGAGCTTTGAAGTCCTTGCCCCTTAGCGAGCCAGCCGCAAAGGATGCCCGCAAATCTATCTCCCGCACCTGTTGTGTCTTTTATGCTTGACGCTTTCCAGGCTGGCACGAGACCAGAGAAAAGGGGGCCGGCAAAAACTGAACCTTCCGATCCCATAGTTATCACTACAGTCCTATTCTTGGTTGCCAAGTTGTTTGCAACTTCAGTTGCATCAGCCGGGGAGAGGATTTCTCTTCCTGTTAACTCTGAAGCCTCGTGCTTGTTGAGAAGCAGTACAGCGCAGGATTCGATTAGGGAGCTGTCCCCTTCGCGCATCGGAGAGGGGTTCAGGGCAACGCGAATGTTCAATTCCTGGCAGAGCGTCATCACCCTGCTGTTGGCTTTGGAGGAAATTTCGCCTTGAAGCATAACGAGCGGAGGTGCGTGTTTTTTGATACTGCCTTCTAGGAAGTCGAGGGTCAGCATTTGGTTTGCCCCTGGATTTACAATTACGAAATTTTCTCCGGTATGGGAAACGCAAATCCACGCTGAACCAGTTGAATGGGAAGACGGCTGAATCTCGAGAGTCAGGTTGGATAAGTGGCGGGTCGCTTGCTTAATGGAGTCAATGTCATTTGGGTTGGCAGAGCAAACAAGTACAACTCGGGCTCCAGTCATGGCGGCCGCCAGGGCCTGGTTTAGACCCTTCCCCCCAAGCGACACCCTATTCTCATCGCTAGTGCAGGTTTCACCCGGGTTCGGAAAGTGATCTACATAGGTTGTTGTGTCGATGTTGACCGATCCAACTACCAAGATGTCGACCGAGCCTTCGTTCGCTGAGTCTGGAAATTGTGACCTGTTCGTTACCAATAGTGCTCCATTCTCCAACTGCTTGACATTCCAATTAGTCTAGACTCAACACGAATTGCCCAACACGTGTTGACGTAATTTACTAAGAGTAACTTTAAACGAAAGGTAATTATGAAACCAAAGCTTGCCGCCTCGGGATTGAAGTCAGCCGCGATAACCGCACTGATTACCCTATTGGCTGGTTGCACTGCTCCGATGGCTGACGTTGATGCGCAAGGCGAAGGCAATGCCGCGCAGGGCGAAGTCATAACCATGTGGCGTCCGATCACCTCAGATGCCGAGCAAACCTACATCCAGGAGAATTTTGTGGATGCCTACAACGCCACTAATCCGGTAAACCCTGTCGAAGTTAGCTACCGAGACTGGAACACCGCCGCACAGCTTCAGCAGGCTTCTGTTGCAGCAGGTGAAGGCCCCGACATCATCTACACAGCGGGTCCCTCAAACGCCCTTGCTTACATTCAAGCTGGACAGCTGTTGCCTCTCAATAAGTACGCGGAGGAATTTGGCTGGAATGACAAGATTCAACCTTGGGCACTAGAAACAGGTTATTCAGAAGCGAATCTTTATCTGATACCAGAGACCTACGAGACAATGTTGATGCTCTACAGCCCGGAGACTTTTGAGGCAAATGGTTGGTCCGTGGCATCAAATCGTTCAGACTTTGACACCTTTGTACAACAGTCACAGGATGCAGGAATGACTGCCATTGCGACCGGTAACAAGAGCTGGGCACCCACCACCGAACACTTGCTCAGTGTTGTTCTTAATAACGTTGCCGGACCAGAAGCGGTCTATGAGGCTCTGTCTGGAAATAAGTCCTGGACTGATCCTGAGTTTGTGGACGCAATCACAACTATGAAGGGCTGGTTCGACTCAAAGGCGATGGGCGGCGGGTCGGAAATGTACTTCTCAACAACGGTTGAAGAGTTGTACAACTCGATTGCCACTGATACCGCTAGTACCTACTGGACCGGTTCATGGGCGTTCAACAACGTCGGAGAGTACTTTCCTGAAGATGGACAGGGAAAGTCGTGGGACTGGTCTCTAGTGCCACCGCTGTCAGACCGGGTTTCTGAGCCACCAGTTTCGATCGGGATTGGAAGAACAATCGCCGTGAACGCTGCCACCAAGAATCCGGATGGTGCAGCGGCCTACATAAACTGGCTCATCCAGAATCCGAAGGCTCAGCTGGCCAAGACAGCAGCTATCGGTGTGGCACCTATGCCGCTGATGTTCGATGCTGCCGATTTCCCAGCCGACATTGATCCGCGTGTTGCCAGTCTGTATCAGACGATTGCCGATGCAAAAACCATTGGGTACCTAACTTGGACCTTCTGGCCCCCAAAGAGCAATAGATACCTATATGAAGAGATGGATAAAGTCATCGTCGGAGACCTCTCCGTTGAAGACTACCTGGCTGGCCTCGATGCGCTCTTTGCGCAAGAGCTTGCTGAGGGCTTAGTGCCACCAAGGCCTAACCCGAGTAACTAATCGATCCTTAGGGGCCACGTGAGTCCAATCCTCTTGGGTTGGACTCACAGGGCCATGGAGCAAAAACATGCAAAAGAAACAAATTCGAATCGGTTGGTTCTATCTGCTACCGCTGCTTACAGTCAATGGTGTAGTGGTATTCCTGCCAGCCGTGAGCAATGTATTCCTATCCTTCACTTCCTGGTCTGGACTTGGACAACCGAAATGGATCGGAATCGATAACTACATCCGTCTACTCCAAGATGATGTGGTTCATCAGGCCATTCTCAGGAACCTCGTGTGGACACTCATTTTTCTAATAGTGCCAATGGGGCTCGCGCTATTCGGCGCTTACTTGGTCCTTCGAGCGCCAGCAGCGGGGACCTTTTTTCGGTTGGTATTTTTTACCCCGTACATTGTTTCGACTGTGGTGTCTGCCTCAGTTTGGAGTTTTCTTTACTCACCAACGCTCGGTCTTTCCCCACTTCTTTTTGGGGCCGGAGCGGACACACCAAACCTATTGGGCAATGGGGACACCGCTCTTTATGCAGTCGCATTGGCAAACATTTGGCAGTGGTGGGGCTTTCTGATGATGGTCTTTTTTGCTGCCATGCAATCTGTCAATCCAAGCCTTTACGAGGCAGCCGAACTTGATGGTGCTGGCGCCTTCCGAAAACTGATTAGCGTCACACTCCCAGCAATTCGACCAACGATCATGTTTCTTGCGCTCATGACCGTGATCTGGTCATTTCTCATTTTTGATTACATCTTCATCATGACCGGGGGCGGTCCTGCGGGAAAGACCGAAGTGTTGGGGACCCTTCTCTACAAATCGGCCTTTTGGTCGCGAGAAGCTGGTTATGCCGCGTCCATCGGAGTCCTCATGGGGCTAATCAGCCTTCTTGTAGTTGGTATCTATTTGTCGCTCAGAAAGAGGCTCAAGTGGGAAATTTAAAAACAAAAAGGAAGACCCTGAGTCCAAAAAATACCCTCATCGAGGTTGCACGTTTCACGGTTCTGGGTTTGTTAGCTGTCTTTTCAGCTGTGCCATTGCTGGTTACTGTATGGAATTCGCTAAAGACTCAAGTGGAGATTGCAAATAACCCGCTGGGTCTTCCATCGGACCCCAAGTGGCAAAATTATCTTGATGCCTGGACCGTGGGGAATTTCGGTACAGGTTTCGCAAGTTCGGTGGCGGTGGTGGTCGGCAGTGTATTGCTGATCGCGATTGTTTCAACCATGGCCGCCTATGCGCTCTCAAGGTTGGATTTTCCAAAATCCGGAACTTTGATTCTGTATCTATTGGTGCTGAACTCACTGCCAATCCAACTATTTCTCGTTCCGCTGTTTTTCGTTTGGTCCAGACTTGGTCTTTATGACACTCATCTAGGGCTGGTAATTATCTACACTGCCGTGAACGCTCCATTTGCGACTCTCTTACTGCGATCATTCATGATTGGCATTCCGAGAGACTACGAGGATGCAGCCAGAGTTGATGGCGCTGGTGAATTCAAGGTCTTTTTGTCTGTGACGCTACCCCTCGTCTGGAGTGGGATATTAACCATTTCATTGGTGGCATGTCTAGCTGTTTACAACGAGTTCTTCCTTGCATTGATGTTCATTCAAAGCCCGGAACTTATGCCAATTTCAACCAGCCTTTTCAATTTCCGGAATGGGTTCAGCACAAATTTCCCGCTTCAAGCAGCTGCCGGGATGATGATGCTGGCCCCCATGATGCTGGCCTTTCTGGTTCTTCACAAACGATTTGTCAGCGGAATCACTTCCAGCGGATTAGCGGGGTCGTAAGTTTTGATGTATCCATCTTTTCGAGTGTTACGCAAAAATTTTGAGGCACTTGTCAGCTCAAAATCACTTTCGGGTTACGATGTTTCAGGGCTATTGGAGAAGTTGCAGAGCACCCCTGACGATTACCAAAAACTTTTTCAGCTTGGGCAAGAGATAGAACAGCGCCCGCTAAGGGAATCCTGGAAGTACGTCGAACCTAACGCTCTTGATTTGATTCTCCAGCAGAGTAGTTTCGTAAGTTCGGCGCCGGTTCCAGCTTTGTTGGCATCTGACGTTTTTCACCGGGCGAGGGCAGGTTTTCTGTCTTCTGTTGTGGGGTGCGTTTTAGGTAAGCCAGTTGAAGTTCATCTTGATTCAAAATCCCTCATCAACGCTTTGGAAAAGTCGAACCAGTTCCCAATTCAGGGTTACATTTCAAAAACAATTGTGGAGAACGGCGGATTGGATTTCCTGCATAAAGACGCCCCGGTTTCGTTTGCAGAGAACCTCCGAAACGTTCCACCAGATGATGACATCAACTACACCCTCGTCGGCCTTGTTCTTCTTGAAAAGTTCGGACCCGACTTCGCGCAATCCGATCTTGCAGCAATCTGGCGGGATTCACTTCCGCTTGGATTTACCTGGGGGCCGGAAAGGCTTTTTCTGAGTCGCTACGCAATGGAGATGGGGCTCGACGACAATCCTCAAATTGAAGTAGCTGGTTTTGCAGACTCGCTTAATCCAGGTTCTGAACTTTGTGGCGCATTGATCCGATCGCATATCTATGGATATGCATCCCCCGGAGACCCACTTCAGGCGGCAAGCCTGGCCTGGCGGGATGCGACGATGACTCATAGGGGAAATGGTGTGTATGGATCAATGTATCTTGCCTCGGCAATAGCCATAGCCTTTGTTGAAAAGAACCCTGAGGCAATATTCCGCCGCGCTTTAGAGTTCATCCCTCAGAAGTCACGTTTACATGAGGCGATCGCATACGCTATCGACTCCGTCATGAATTCGCCAACTTGGGAATCTGCCTATGAGTTGATTCATGGGAGGTATGGAGACTTCGGTCATTGCAAAATTTTCCAGGAAATTGGAACAGTTGTTAACTCAGTTTGCTTCGCTGGCAGTATTTCAGAAGGGTTGAAAATTCAGTTATACCAAGGCAACGACACAGATAGTTTTGGTTCTGCAGCAGGTGCAATCCTTGGCGTTTATTTCGGCGAAGGGAATTTGGAAGAGAGCTGGATCTCCCCCTTTCAGGACAAACTACATAGCGCGCTTGCGGGTTTTCATGATCTTTCCCTGGACTCCGTTGCCTGGAGAGTGGGAAAAGTGGCGACTCTAGGGCTTGATGTAGACTAAGCAACAAGACCTAACTGAGTATCCAATTAGTTTCATAGAGGTGGGCAATTGGTAAAGCGCGCAGACGTTGCTGCCTTGGCCGGAGTATCGCCGTCGGTAGTCAGCTACGTGCTAAACGGAGGCCCGCGTCACGTCTCAGAGCCCACTCGATTAAATGTACTTGCCGCGGTAAAACAGCTCGGCTACACGCCGAATGCTCTTGCTGCTGGCCTAAGGCGAGGGGCAACAAAGACAATCGGAATGATAATGCCCTCGCCGGTCAACCCTTATCTAGCTGAACTTGCTGATCAAATCGAAGAACAAGCAGCGGAACTCGGATATTCGATTCAAATTTCCATATCCCGCAATGATCGTGAACAGGATATCGTAAGCATTCGTGGGCTTCTTGATCGTCAGGTGGATGGATTGATAGTTCTGTCGACCTCCGCCTTCGAGTCTCTGCAAGCCCTAGGAAGAGACCAAGTTCCTATCGTGGTAATTGACCATATTTCCGAGCGGTCGAGAGTTTCGAGTGTTCACGTGAATAACGAACTCGAATCAAGGAAAGCGGTTCACTATCTTCACCAGCTCGGTCACGAAACAATCGCATGCCTATCTGGTCCACAGGAAGTTCCAACCAGTGACGAGCGTATTTCCGGTTGGCGTTTAGCCCAGCAGGAATCTGGGTTTAGTGATTCTGATTCCCTCATTGTGAGAGCTCCCTATACGGCCCAGGGGGGCTGGGACGCAACGGCAGAACTTATTGATATGACGAATTTGAAACCCACCGCTGTTTTCGTTGCTTCGGATGCTCAGGCTCAAGGATTACTTGCTGCACTCTCGGAGAGGGGTATTTCAGTACCCTCCGAAATGTCAGTCATAAGCTTTGATGGCAGTGCTACCTCTCGCTTCACCTCTCCGCCCTTGACTGTAGTGATGCAGCCTGCTCAAGAAATTGTTGAGATTGCCCTAAATGAGCTTCTTAGGAAGATTGCTGAGCCGAACTCCGAACCTGCGCACATTGTCATGAACTGTCAACTCATTGAACGAGCTAGCACGGCAGCACCTGCTAGATAAGTTGGGTGATCAAAATCTGAGGCCTTCAGACTTTGGATCAACAATCGACTACATTTCGCAATTTAGGGTGTCCACGAACATGTCTCAACGGTCTTTGTTTCACTGCAGTTACGGCGCCTGAAATACACATTTCTATTCTGAACCGACCCGTTTCTGGCCTGGTTTGCAAATCCAGGCAACACAAAATCTTGGGAAATCCGGAGAGCAACGGCAGATCAGGTTCGGCTATCCACATCGAAGCAAGCAAGTCGTCCAATACTTGAGCCGACACCAGTGCAAACCTAGTAACCATTTGCACACACACTTGCACAATCAAACAAAAACTCCCTCTCAGAAGTGCCTTCTCAGGCTCTAAATCAAGGGAGTTGCTGGCGGAGAATGGGGGATTCGAACCCCCGAGGGCTTGCACCCAACCAACTTTCCAAGCTGGCGCCATAGGCCACTAGGCGAATTCTCCGAGGGTCAGCTTAGTCGCTATTGGGTTGCTGCGCGAAAGAGAAGTGATGTAAACAACTACTCAGGTTGTCGAACCTATCGACTCATTGATGGAAACACGCCATCCCACATTTTTAATCGAAATTGAGACGTCGAAACAGATCGAATGCCAAACCACTGGCAAATGTGGTCCTAAAAGAACGTTTTGGATGATCGCTAGCCCTGTTTTTTGTAACCTTAACCCAATGTTTCCGCTTCAAGTAGGGGTTTTCAACAAGCGAATCGCCTTCTGGCTGATGGTCGCTGGCTTGGGTCTGTCGGGACTAATTTCTTCAGCTACTGCAATCGCAACCAACGCACCTTGTGAAATTCAAGTTTCCTACTCCAAAGGTTTCAAAATTGAAACCATCACAAACCCAGGCGCCTGTGACTGGACAGCACCGGCGACAGTTTCTCAGATCGACTTCCAGCTTGTCGGTGGCGGTGGCGGTGGAGCCTTTTCTGCAGCTGCCGGCGGTGGCGGTGGCGGTGGCCAGTATGTGAGAGTCAACTCAGCACCGGTCGTCGCAGGTGACGTTTACGAGCTGACGGTTGGAATTGGTGGCCTAGGCGGAGTTGGTGGGTCTCAGGCAGATGCTGGTGCTTCGGGTGCAAGTTCTCAATTTTTGAATTACACCGCTGCGGGTGGTGAAGGTGGCCGCATCGGTACAGGCACAGGAGCCCCACTTGGAAACGGTGGCTCGAGCGGTAAGAGTGCATCTGTTAATGCGGGGGCAAGCGTCACTGCAGCTTCCTGGTCGGGAGGAGTGGCTAGCGATCTCCTTGGCACCACAAACCTCTCACCGACTTGCCCGAGAACTCGCCTAGGCGGTGGTGGTGCTGGCACCACAGCTGTTGGTGGCACAACTGGTATCGGTGGTGCAGGTTTTGGTTCGACCTTTAGCTTCTCAACCGTGAACTATGGCGGCGGCGGTGGTGGCCACAGAGAGAGCTCAGCGACCTACACGACTGCCGCTGATGGTGGAGTCGGTGGCGGTGGAGCGGGTGGACATGCAGCCAGCACCAGGCCACAGTCCGGAGTTAACGGCCTTGGTGGCGGTGGCGGTGCCAGAGGTGGCCAGTGTGGTGCTGCTAGCCTCGCGGTTGCTGCGACAAGCGGAGGTGGATCTGGCGGTACGGGGCAGGTAGCGATTCGCTACTACGCTCCGGAAGTTCTTACCGCACCTGTGGCAGTAGGGCTTCAGTCGAAAGTCGAACTGCAATGGACCAAGTCTCAAGAGGCTTACGCGGTTGGTTATCGCATTGTTTGGTCAACCACACAGAGCGAACTGGCCGATGCTGCCATCTCGGCAAGAACACCAATCTCCATCACCTCAAAAGACACCACCTTCTACAGCCACACCGCTCTCACAAATGGGGTGACTTACTACTACAGACTTGCCACAGCGTTTACCAACGCTGCTAACCAAACCGTTGTATCTAGCTACTCTTCACTGATTTCCGTCAGCCCACAGATGACTCGAACTGATAAGTTCTCCGTCACTCGAAACACCCAATACTTCACCGTTCCTCAAGGTGTGACATGGCTTGAGGTAACAGCAGTTGGCGCTGGAGCAAACCAGACCAACGGTGGCTGGGGAACCGGTGGAACTGTTAAAGCTTTGATTCC
>JAIOXP010000038.1:0-9015 GCA_021741705.1 Rhodoluna sp.
CTTACACCTAGCGCCCCTGCGCAATATTGCCTCTTTAGGTAGACTTAGCAGTGCGTCAGCAAGCCTTCGTAGCTCAGTGGATAGAGCAAGAGCCTTCTAATCTCTTGGTCGCAGGTTCGATTCCTGCCGAGGGCACCACTTTAGTTTGAAGGAAAGGTAAAGCATGAGAAATCAGATACTCCCAGAAAACCCTAGAGAGTACCGAGGTTTTGGAGTTGTTCGGCTAATAGCGTTTGCGTTCCTTTTGGTAGTGGTCGCTCGGAGCGTGATTCACTTGTTCACACCAGATGGGGGAGCTGAATCTATCGCCGGCATTGACACGAACGTCTCGGGCGGAAACAACATAATCGCCCTGTTCCACCAGTGGGGAGCGATCCAGCTGCTGCTCGTTGGTCTCTTGCTCCTATTGTTTTTCGCCTACAAGGGCTTCACACCACTGATTATTCTCTTTCTTGCACTAGACGCACCCATGAGAGCCTTGGCTGGCATGATGGGCCAAATCGAAAGCGCACACACTCCACCGGGCGAGGCCTTAAACTGGCCCGCGTTTTTCGCTCTGGCGACCCTGTTTATCGTTTCGCTTCTGCGAAAGAATTCGAAGCCCAAGGTCTAAATCCTTCTAATCTCTTGGTCGCAGGTTCGATTCCTGCCGAGGGCACCGCGTAAGCTGAACTAATGCTTGCCTCAATTCCCGGTTTCTTCACCGGACTCTCTCTGATTATTGCAATCGGTGCCCAAAATGCATTTGTAATCCGGCAAGGACTAACAAGAAAACACGTTCTGCTTGTTGTTGCTATATGTGCCTTTTCGGATGCAGCGTTAATTGTTTTGGGTGTTGCAGGCCTTGGGGCACTAATCTCTGGCCTTCCGTGGCTACTAGAAATCATTCGCTGGTTTGGCGTTTTGTACTTGAGCTGGTTCGGTATCAAATCCCTGAGATCTGCCCTCAAGGCTCAGGTGCTTGATGCTTCTGGGGTTCAAAGCGGCAGGGCAAAGACCGTTGTCTTGTCTGTTCTTGGCTTTACCTTCTTGAATCCGCATGTTTATTTGGACACCGTGATTTTGCTTGGCTCGATTGGTAATCAATTTGGGCCAGATAAGTGGTGGTTTGCCCTTGGGGCTGTGGTTTCAAGCTTTGTCTGGTTTAGTTCAATCGGCTTCGGGGCCAAGGCAGCTTCCAGGTTCATGTCCAAACCGGTTTTCTGGAAAGTTCTGGATATCCTCATTGCGATTGTGATGTTTAGCATCGCAATATTGCTGGCCTTCTTTAGCTTTTAGGGTTGTTTGGGCTGGTGGCTAGTACCATAAGTAAATGCGAAAAATTCTAGGACTTACCCGGTACGCGGTAATTGTTCCATCTATAGCCTCGATCCTTGGAGCGCTTTTATTGATGGCTCAGGGCTCAATCGAGATCGTTATGGTGATTATTGAAGCGGTTCTAAACGACGCATATCTCAAAGACACCATTGTTGATGTCCTGACAGCGGTAGATGCAATCTTGCTTGGAACAGTTCTTCTGGTTATTGGTTATGGCCTATACGAATTGTTTGTAGACACCAGACTTGAAGTTCCTGCTTGGCTACAGGTGCGAGATCTGGATGATCTGAAGTCAAAACTTATTGGGGTCGTTGTAGCTATCATCGCCGTGGTATTCGTTGGTGTTTTTGTTGATGCAAACCGCGCCTCTGACGTTGTTTCTTACGGACTAGGCGCTGGAGCTTTGGTTGCTGGTTTGGCGCTCTTTGCCTACGCAACTCGTAAAGACGGGGCAGTAAAGAAGCCAACCAAGCGCTAGTTAGCCACTAAATGGGCTACCAAAACCAATAATTTTGTTTTTTGGTGTTTTATCTGGCAAATTTATGGAAACATAGTATTTCAACATCTAAACAGCAATTGGGGTGAATCGAAACAGGTCCTTGGAAATAATCCTGCTGTTTTCTCTCATACTCATTAATGGCCTTCTTGCCATGTCAGAGGTTGCTCTACTTACCTCAAAACGCGCCAAGCTTTCGGCGATGGCCGCACGCGGTAAGAAATCTGCTGAAGTGGCCATTCGCATCAGTGAAGACCCAACCCAGTTTCTCTCCACAATACAAATAGGTATTACCTCGATTGGTCTACTGAGCGGAATCGTGGGAGAGTCCATCTTTGCTAAGCCATTGGCTATATGGCTTCAAAGTGTTGGGGTCCTAGACGGGGTAGCAGACGTCTCAGCCACCGTGGTCGTTGTTCTGATAGTTACCTTTATTGCCATCACGGTCGGGGAGCTAGTTCCAAAGCGAATCGGCCAATCCAACCCGGAGCAGATCGCAACAGTAATTGCCACACCGATGCTTATTCTTTCTAAAGTCACCAAGCCATTTGTGGTGATTTTGACCGTAACCACAAACACCCTTCTTCGACTGTTTGGTGTTGGTAAGCACAAAGAAGCCACCGTAACCGAGGACGAGATCGAGGCGATCTTGGACGAGGGTTCGGTTGCTGGCTTGATTGAAGACCAAGAGCGTGAATTGGTGAAAAACGTCTTCCGCCTGGACGATAGAAAACTGGGCTCTTTGATGGTCCCTAGATCTGAAATAGTCTTCGTTGACATCAACGACCCTGAGGCCGAGAGTTTCAATTTGATTGCTCAGTCGGTTAGGTCAAGGATTCCAGTGTGTGATGGTGGTTTGGACTCAATTATTGGAGTGCTAAGTGCCAAGACTGCACTTTCAACTGTTGCCAGAGGAGAAAAGCTCAGCTTGCAGGACAACCTGGAGCCACCGCTATATGTTCCTGAGACTCTTACTGGAATGGACCTACTGGATCAGTTCAAAGAATCCCGCACCCACATCGCTTTTGTGGTGGATGAGTATGGTGGCCTCGAGGGTCTTGTCACCATTCAAGACATCTTCGATACTTTGATTGGTGAAATCGTCACTGAAGGTGAAGAAGCTACCGATCCGGTTCAACGAGACGATGGCTCGTGGCTATTCGAAGGAGATACTTCAATACCTGAGATCAAAGACTGCCTTGTTGTTGATGAGCTACCCGAGCAAGACAAGGGTCGCTACCACACCGTCAGTGGACTTATCTTGTTACTGCTGGGCAAGATGCCAGTAGCTGGCGACAGCGTAGTTCTTCAGGATTGGAAGCTAGAAGTTGTTGACATGGATGGCCGTCGAATCGACAAGATTCTCGCTACGCGAATTATCTAGCAGCTATCTACTTAGTTAGTGCCCGATCAAAAAATCCCGATAGTAAATCTGCGTATCGTTGGGTCTCCGTAAGCATTCCCTCGGTGTGATCTGAGCCCTCAAAGGTTTCAAGTGTGATATCTGATCCCTGCTGCTTGGCGTAGTCATAGAAGTCCACCGATGACTGGTAGGCCAGTCGCTGGTCTATATCCCCATGCAGAATAAGCATCGGTCTGTCTCCCGCAGCTTCGATTCCCTGCATTACTGAAGTCTCGGTCAGGTTCACACCGTGAAATAGTTGAGCGGAGATTTGAGCAAGTTGCCATAAGAAACCAGGAAAGCCCTGGAACTCAACTTCTTTTGTGGCGGCAGCATTGAAATCAAAGATTGTTCCCTCCATTGCAAAGGCTGAGACATTCTCTGTCTTGGCGGGAAGCAGTGAGGTTGCTACCGCCCCGCCGGACACCCCAAACATTCCAAGAGATAATGGCTTGACGCCCTTGGTTTCAACTAACCAGTCGGCGACCGCAGCAAAGTCAGTGGATTCTTCTTGACCCGCCGAGTGACGACCATCGGTGCAGGTGGATTCTCCGGTGTCACGCATGTCGACTAGTAGAACTTGGAAGCCATCCTTTACCAGCATGGCACTTGGAAGCAACGCGTTGAAATCTCTTCTAGAAGTTCCAATGCCGTGGGTCACGATAACCGTTTTTCCATTTGAAACTTCTGGCTCAATCCACCAGGCTGAAAGAGTTACTTCTTCGCTGACCGGTATCTCAACCGCTTCATAATTGTTTTCAGTTAACCACCAAGCGCTTAGATCGTAATCAACCCACTTATCCCAACCAGATCCGGGGAAAGGACCGTTTCCAGAAGCGGGGGTATAAAAAGCCTCTGGGGAGTTAGCTAAGTCGTCCTCGTTTATCGCACATGGGACCACGGTTCCTGAGGTGTAAACATAGTCACCGGCGGCGAGCGCGCCACCGGAAACTATGACAACTAAAACTGCGGCTGTTATTGCTATCCACTTTGATGCGCGCATTACAAAAGCTTAGCACCGAGAAGTTTGATTTAGGCCCTAGACATCGCTTCTTTGAGGGCGTCCAACCCCAAGCCACCGAGGTTCAGCGCCGTTGAATGGAACTTCTTCATGTCGAATTCAGGACCCTTGCGAGCTTGGTATTCATCTCGGATTTGTTCCCAAATGCGCTGACCAATTTTGTAGCTTGGGGCCTGGCCTGGCCAACCAAAGTATCTGGTCACCTCAAAGCGAACAAACTCCGGACCCATGTTCACGTTCTTGGACATGAAATCCAGTGCGTAGTCAAAGTCCCAAACTCCAGTCCCATCCAATTTTGGCTTTCCTAGGTGCACCCCAATATCCAGAACGACTCGAGCAGCTCGCATTCGCTGACCATCGAGCATTCCAAGGCGATCGGAAGGAGTTGCTAGGTAGCCAAGTTCATCCATGAGCCGTTCAGCGTAAAGTGCCCAGCCCTCACCGTGACCGGAGGTCCATGAAGCCAAGCGCCGCCAGTCGTTTAGAGTTTCGCGTATGTACGTAGCTTGTGCTACCTGAAGGTGGTGACCAGGGACTCCTTCGTGATAAACGGTTGTGGTTTCTCGCCAGGTGTCAAAAGATTCGACACCTTCAGGAACCGACCACCACATTCTTCCCGGTCTGGAGAAATCATCGCTTGGACCGGTGTAGTAGATTCCGCCATGTTTGGTTGGGGCAATCATGCACTCGAGCTTTCTAAGAGGCTCTGCAATATCAAAATGCGTCTTTCCAAGATCCTCAATAGCCTTATCGCTTAGCCGTTGCATCCACTTCTGTAATTCATCAGTGCCATGCAGCTTGGTTTTTGGGTCTTTCTCCAAATGAGCAATCGCCTCTGCAACGCTTGCTCCAGGAAGAATCTCGTGAGCAACAGCTTCTTGCTCGGCTACCACGCGGGCTAGCTCTTCGATACCCCACTTGTAGGTCTCATCGAGATCAATTTCTGCACCTAGGAAACTCTTGCTAAGTAATTGATATCTTTCTCGACCGATAGCTTCTTGCTCGCTAGCCTTTGGCAGCATACTTTTTAGAAAATCTCCAAAGGCTGCGTAGGCAGCGGTGGCGACTTGAGCAGCAGCAACTAATTCCTCGCGCAGGGCTGTCGAGAGCTTCTGATCGGCTGTGGTGCCTTTGGCAAATTCATGGAAAAAACCCTCGGGCTGATCAATCTGCCCTACTTGGGTAATCACTTCTTGGAGCTGACGCTTAGCTGGTCCGTCACCTTTTTCAAATCCAATCGCTAGCGTCTTTTGGTACCCGCCCAGGGCATCTTTGACTTTTCGCATTCTTGAGGCAAGGTTTTCCCAATCGGTAACGGTGGCGGTTGGGGAGACATCAAATACATTCCTGATGCCTTGGGCAGGAGATTCGATGTTATTCAAGTCTCTGTAATGCAAGCCCGCAGCGTGAAATTCGATGTCCAGAATTAGCTGCTGGCTAAGGGCGTCCTTGGTTACTTGGTCAACACCATCTTTTGGCTCTAAGGCTTGAAGGGCCGCAAGGGTCGATTGGTCTAATTTCAGATCTCGCTCAATGGCCTCAGGGGAGTAGTCGTCCATGTCAGCTGCGCCAGAGGCCAGGCCGATGCTGGTGGCAAAACTTGGGTAATTGGCTGCCAGCTGCGCTAGGTAGCTATCGGCCAGATTGTCTATCGCGGACTTATCTCTCACGACTATCTCTTCCGCTCCTACTTACTCTTTCTTGTCGCTGCAATAACGCTCACAACCGCTGAAACCGCAATAGAGGCAACAATGACCCCCAGAGATGTGATGCTGTCTATGTCGGGAGCCCACTCAATATGTTGACCACCGTTGATAAATGGCAGCTCATTCTCATGCATCGCATGCGTGATTAGCTTGAAACCAATAAAAGCCAAAATAAATGAGATCCCGTACTTCAAGTATTCAAGCCGATCGAGTAGTCCACCTAGTAAGAAGTACAACTGGCGAAGACCCATCAGCGCAAACAGGTTTGCTGTAAAGACGATATAGGGATCTGTCGTAATGCCAAAGATTGCCGGGATGGAGTCAAAGGCGAACATGACATCTGTCATGGCAATGGCTGCAAATACCACAAGCATGGGCGTGAAGGCTCTGCGGCCATTTACGATGGTGGTTAGCTTTGCTCCATCAAAGTCGTCAGTAACGTGAACTCGTTTTCGAAGCAGTTGAACTAGCTTGGATTCCGTCTGGTGCTCATCTTCGTGGGTACGAAATGCTTGGTGGTAAGCGGTGTAAAGCAAAAACACACCAAAAATGTAAAAAATCCAGCTGAACTGCTCAATGAGTGCTGCTCCAACCAAGATGAACAACCCTCGAAGCACCAGCGCCATTATGATTCCAACCATCAGTACTTGCTGCTGATAGATCTTGGGAACTGCAAATCTGGACATGATCAACACGAACACGAACAAGTTATCAATGGATAACGAGTATTCGGTTAGATATCCTGCTATGAACTCAGTTGCTCTCTGTTGTCCAAAAAGCGACCAGAGTATGGCGGCAAAAGCCAGAGCCAGTCCTGCGTAAAATCCCACCCAAACGGTTGATTCCTTGGTGGAAGGAATGTGTGGTCTCTTTACTGAAACGAATAGATCGGCTATCAAGATGGCCAGTAGGAGACCAGACGAAATTGCCTGGAACCAGAAATATGAGTTGGATTCCATAGGACCTTAATTCTAAGGGCGTTTTTTAGGTCTAGAGAGCAACTTTCTAAGCACTCCAATAGCCGAAGTTGACCAAAGTGCCCAGACAACTAATAGCGGCTGGAAAAACAACCGGGTGAGCCTGGCTTGGTCGGTAGAGAGACCAAACGCGTCAATGCCTTCGACGTATTGGTTGATGTTGCCAGGAAAAATCGCGATGAAAAACAGTGCCGCAACGATTCCGAAGTAGGCAGCAATGCGCCTGGTGCTCAGCAACCCAAGACCAAGGGTTATCTCAACAGCACCAGAGGCCAAAACTACAAAGTCTGGATCCAACGGGAGCCATACCGGGACTTGGGCCTGGAAGGCTTGTCGTGAGAAAGTCAGATGACCTATGCCTGCGTAAACGAGGGCGGCACCAAGTGCCACCCTCGCTAGCAGTCGAGCTATTTTCAATCTGTTTTTTTAGGCGGTTAGGGCTGGAATGATTGCTCCGGAGAACACTTGCCAAGCAAGAATGCTCTTGGCTACCAAAGAAAGAGTTATATAAGTTCTTTCTCCCTTTAGGTAGTTTGCCCATGATCCCCACTGCTTGTATTGCAACGCCTGATTGATTGCAAAGGTGTTGAAAAACACAAACAGCGAAATGATGATTCCAATAACAAATCCTGGAACCTCTGCCGCGCTAGTGGAGCCTGGCTGCAAGGTGTAGACACCGATGAGGATCCAAGGAACAATTCCGGTGATGGAACCCATGATGAATGGCAAACCTTGGCCGTTTCCAGGTGTTTCGTACTTCTCCTGCAGGGCTCCAAAGAAAATCATTGAGGCGTTTACCGCGAAGATACCTACCAGGGCTGAGAAATCGGAGATTCCAGTTAGCTGAGCAATCAGCCAAATCATGACCGATGAGCTAAGGGAGTACTCGACCCAACGGAAGTAGTTCCGGTTTTGCTTCAGGCCCTTGGAGTATTTTCCAAAGAACTGGGGGGAAGAAATCAAGAAGTGGAAGAAGGCCGATAGCGCCAAGAAGGCTACTACTCCAATCCCAAGGTTGACCTCGAAAAGAACTACGCGCTCGGTTGGAAGTGGTGAGCCTGGAGGACCTGTCATGTAATCAACGGTGGTACCAAATAGGACTTGGTTATCCAGTAGCGATAGTGCGTAGCCAAAAGCTACGGCCTGGAACAGGTGCAACAAACCCGCAACAATGTTGTAGGTTCTTAGTCTTTTGATTTGCTCAGCAACTGAGCGCTTTTTCTGTGCCATTTTCAGTACCCCTTCGTAATCGTTCTTGGCTTCAGTCTAGGCGCGGTGGTTCGGGCTACCCCGAAGCCGCCTACTTTTTCTTGCGCGAGCGTTGTTTGGTCTTGGTTTTTTGCGAACCTAAATAGAAGGTGGAAGCAAAACCCAGCAACAAGAATCCAGCTGCCGACCAAGCCGCCCACTTAGCACCATCAGTGAATGCCTCACCGGCAGCGCTTGTGATGTCTTCGGCAAGTGGCTGTGGAACTTGCTGGGCAACCAACCCTTCGGTTAATCCTGGAATCGCTGATCCCGCGGAGTCCACTACGGCATCAACTATCACAACACTTTGCGCGGCTGGAACCTCAAGATCGCTAAGGCGTTGTTCCATAGAAACCTGAGTTCCCGTAAACAGCAGTGTTCCAAGAACGGCAACGCCTAGCGCGGAGCCAACCTGTCTAACAGTTGACTGTGAGCCAGAAGCTTGACCGGTACTCGACATAGGAACATCAACCATGATCACGCCGGTTAGTTGAGCTGTAGCTAAACCAATTCCAATTCCGTAAAGGAACAAGAGAGGGGCAAGAATAATCCAGCCGGCTTCAGTTGAGGAAAATAGTGCTACACCCAGCACTCCAATAAGTTCAAGCCCTACACCTATTTGAACCGCCCTCGCAGGTGGCAACTTGCCACTTAGGGCACCGCCAATTCCAGAGGCCAAAAAAGCTCCAGCAGCAAGCCAGAGCAGGACAAGACCAGAAGAAATTGGGCTAAGGCCAAGAACGTTTTGCAGCCAAAGAGGAATCGCAAACAAGATTCCAAACTCACCCATGGAGATAATCAACGCGGCGATAGAACCATTTCTGAACGAGCCAATCTTAATTAGGCTC
>JAIOXP010000039.1:0-8894 GCA_021741705.1 Rhodoluna sp.
GATAACAGGCTGATCTTGCCCAAGAGTCCATATCGACGGCATGGTTTGGCACCTCGATGTCGGCTCGTCGCATCCTGGGGCTGGAGTAGGTCCCAAGGGTTGGGCTGTTCGCCCATTAAAGCGGCACGCGAGCTGGGTTCAGAACGTCGTGAGACAGTTCGGTCTCTATCCTCTGCGCGCGTTGGAAATTTGAGAAGACCTATCCCTAGTACGAGAGGACCGGGATGGACGAACCTCTGGTGTGTCAGTTGTTCCGCCAGGAGCACCGCTGATTAGCTACGTTCGGGAAAGATAACCGCTGAAAGCATCTAAGCGGGAAGCTTGCTTCAAGATGAGATTTCCATGACTTTTAGTCGAGAGGCTCGCAGCTAGATTACTGCGTTGATAGGCCGGATGTGGAAGTGGGGACTAAAGACCCATGGAGCTGACCGGTACTAATAAGCCAACTACTTGATAACAATTTTTTTGCTTGCGTCCACTATGTGGTTCCCGAGGTATGGGAACCAAACAACACACTTTCGTGTGTCAATGAAACATAACTCAATAGTGTTTCGGCGGCGATAGCGGAGGGGAAACGCCCGGTAACATTCCGAACCCGGAAGCTAAGACCTCCTGCGCCGATGGTACTGCAAGGGTGACCTTGTGGGAGAGTAGGACACCGCCGGACTTAATTTAGGAGATGGTCACCAATGTATGTTGGTGACCATCTTCATTTAAGGACAAGTTGCAAATGAGCGAAGATAGTGACCGTAAGCCTCGTCGTGATTCCGCTCGCCCCGATCGCCCGAGACCATCAGGTCGCGCAGAGCGTCAGCAGCCTGAATCAGAGCGGCCTGACTGGCAACAACTAGTTGAGCGAACCCGCGATCCAAATCGCGAGAAGTCGCCTGTAATTCCAGATGCCATAACCCCAGACGATGTTGACCTTGGTGTTCGGGTGCAACTGAAAACCCTCACCCCAGAAAACGCCGAAATGGTAGCAAGACACCTTGCCATGGTGAATCTCTTGATTGAGCAAGACCCGCAGCTTGCTCACAAGCATGCTCTAGCTGCAGCTAGACGAGCGGGAAGAATTGCCATAGTTCGAGAAACCGTTGGAGTAACGGCGTATACCGTTGGCGATTACACCCTGGCCCTTCGAGAACTCTTGGCCCACCGCAGAATTTCAGCATCAAATGACCAGATTCCGCTGATTGTTGATTCAGAACGCGGCATGAACCGCCCCGACAGAGCACTCAAGATGGCCCGCGAGGTTGACAGAAAAAAACTCACCCCTGCTGTTCGGGTCAACCTAGCAATTGTTACTAGCGGTGCCCGCCTAGATCTTGGTGAGAACGAACTAGCTCTTGCAGAGCTTGAAATTCCAGAACTAAACCCAGCCAAGGTGTTTTCTTATTCACCACCGCTATTTCGCGCCTATGCTGACACTCTTGATTTACTTGGTCGCAAAGAAGATGCCAAGAAATGGTTTGATTTAGCAAAGCGTGCTGAAGTTGCTCTTGCTGGTACTCCAGAAGATGTGCTGGAAATCATCGAGGAGATTGAAATTCCAAAACTAGCCGATCGACCAGCTAGGTCTTCCAGCGATGGCGAACCTAGAAAACCTTTTGGTAGATCCAATTCTGGTAGTCGTGACTTAGGTAAACCCCGCAGGGGATTTGACAATCCAGGCGGCGAACGACGAGGTGCACCTCGTGGCCGCTAAAGTTCTAGACAATTTCGAAACACTGCTACTGGATCTTGATGGAGTTATCTATGAAGGTGGCCGCGCAATTGTTGACGCAATCGAGTCGATAACTGCACTCAAGGCCAAAGGCGTCCAGGTTGGGTTTATAACCAACAACGCCTCGAGAACCAGCGAAGCAATTGCGAAGCAGCTTAGAGATTTTGGTTTGGAGCTAAACGCCGAGGATGTAATCACCTCCGCGCAAGCTGGCGCGCTGTTGCTAAAGAATCTAGTCCCGCAAGGATCAAAAGTCTTGGTAGTTGGCGGCGAAGGACTTCGTTCAACTGTTTTGCTTGCAGGATTCAAAATAGTGGATTCGAGCAAGGATTCACCGGTAGCAGTTATTCAAGGGTTTGATCCATCAGTTGGTTGGCAGCACTTAGCTGAAGCTAGCTATGCGATACAAAATGGCGCTAAGTGGGTGGCCACCAATCAAGACTGGACTATTCCAAGAGAAGAAGGTCTTGCTCCAGGAAATGGCACTCTAGTTTCCGCGGTTCACACCGCAGTTGGTCAACTACCGATTGTTGCGGGTAAACCTGAAAAGGCAATTTTTGAAACAGCACTGGCTCAGTTTGGAACATCGAGCGCGGTATACATAGGCGATCGGCTAGATACCGATGTGTTGGGTGCCAACCGAGCAAAAATTGGTTCGGCTTTGGTTATGACTGGGGTTACTACCCGCAAAGAGTTATTGGCAGCAAAGCCAGACTCGAGGCCCGCATATATTCTGGAAACACTAAAGGATCTGTTGAGTAACTACCAGGCGCCTGTAAAGAGCAAGCGTGGCTACAAACTAGGTAGCACCGAGGTAGAGCTACTGGGACAGAAGGTTCTTGTGAGCTTTGGGGATCCAAAGTCTTTGGAGGCTTTGAAGTGCGCATGTTTGACAATCTGGGATAGTGGCCAGCCAATTCATACCCTCGATGTAGAGCAAGCTCTATACGAATAAGCTAGGAACAAAGGAAAGGTAATCATGTCAGATCTCTTGGATGAACTCGCTGTTGAGATTTCCAGCGCCCGTGAATTGCCGCTTGCCGAGCAACCAGCAGCTTTCGAAGCCATCAGGGCCAAGCTCGAAGCCATGATTTCTGACAACAGGCCACAAGAAACTGAGTAATCTTCGAATCGATTCACACCTTGTAAACATTGGGCTTGCAAGATCCAGGGGCCACGCAGCTGACCTGGTAAAAGCCCACCGAGTCTTTATTGGCGAACGCGAACTCACCAAACCTAGTCAGCTAGTTGATACCGAAGCCCAAATCACCGTTGTGGCTGCCGACGAGTATGTCTCTAGGGCAGGGCTAAAGCTCAAGGGAGCCTTAGACAAGTTCGCTGAAATCGATATAGTGGGCAAGTGTGCGCTGGATGTAGGAGCTTCGACGGGAGGCTTTACCGATGTCTTACTTCGCCATGGAGCAAGCCGCGTTGTCGCAATTGACGTGGGTCACGATCAGCTAGCCCCAGAGCTAATTACTAACCCAAGAGTGCTCTCTTTTGAAGGAATCAATGCCCGCAAGGTAACCATGACTGAGCTTCGCGAGCTCACCAGGATAGTTGATCTTGAGTTTCAGCTGGTGGTAGCCGATCTGTCCTTCATATCTGTCACATTGGTGCTACCGGCTCTAGTAAAGGTGGCGCCAACGGCTGATTTTGTACTACTTATAAAGCCTCAGTTTGAGGTGGGTAAGCAATCGCTTTCGGCTTCAGGAATAGTGTCGGATCACAGACTTAGGGCCCAAGCCATCAAGCAGGTTGTGGATTGTTGTAACGAACTGGGTCTTGGGGTGCTTGGATTGGAGCGTTCTGAGCTACCTGGCACCCACGGGAACATCGAGTATCTAATCTGGGTTGCTAGTTCCGAGCGACCAAATCAGTCAAAATGGACTGAGAGAATTGAAAAACTGGCGAGGGAGGGAAAATGAGCGAAAAGCGTCTTGTCCTGCTCGTATCCCATACCTCCAGGGATGAAGCAATTGTTGCAACCCTAGAGTCAGCCACGGCATTACTGGCTGCTGGAATCACGCCAGTAATGACCAAAGAACAACTTACCGAAACTAAAAAATTTGCTACCGGTCAGGCCGCAAAAACCATGGAACAGGTTCTTGAGCTTGGATCTGATTGTCAAGAAGCAGAGCTTGAGCTCGCGGTAGTTCTTGGCGGAGACGGCACCATCTTGAAAGCCGCCGAAATCGTAAGGGACTCTCAGACTCCGTTGCTTGGTATAAACCTCGGCCACGTTGGTTTCTTAGCCGAGAGCGAAAAGAACGAAATTGGTTCCACCATTGAGAGAGTTGCCAAGCGCGATTACATAGTGAAAGAGCGCCTGACGCTTGACGTTTCGGTTCTGCTAGAAGGTAGAGAGGTATACCGCACCTGGGCTCTAAATGAAGCCGCGGTTGAAAAAAGCGCTCGCGAGAAGATGCTCGAGGTAGTTGTTGAAATCGACGGCAGGCCGCTATCAAGTTTTGGTTGCGATGGAATTGTGATGTCCACACCAACCGGTTCCACAGCCTATGCCTTTTCTGCCGGGGGACCAGTAGTTTGGCCATCGGTTGATGCACTATTACTTGTTCCACTAAGTGCTCATGCCCTTTTCGCGAGACCGCTTGTTATAAGCCCTGGAGCACTACTTGCTGTTGAAGTTCTGCAGAGATCTCCTGGCCACGGTGTGCTGTGGTGCGATGGAAGAAGATCGACCGAACTACCAGCGGGTGCAAGAGTAGAGGTAAGAAAATCCTCGAAGTCTGTGAAACTTGCCCGATTGAATCAAGGTCCCTTTACAAACCGATTGGTAAAGAAATTTGCATTACCGGTTGAAGGTTGGCGTGGACCGGATTCAAAAAAGGATTAGCTCGTGATTGAAGAGATTCTCATTCGCGACCTCGGGGTCATTAGCGAAGCCAAGCTGGAATTTGGTCCAGGGCTCACCGTCCTAACCGGTGAAACCGGTGCTGGAAAAACAATGGTGCTAAATGCCCTTGGTCTATTGCTTGGAGAAAGAAGTGACTCCTCAGCTATACGCAAGGGGCAGGAACAGGCTTTCGTTGAAGGCAGATGGCTGCTTGCTGACTCAGCGTTAACGAGAATTCGCGAACTAGGGATCGAACTAGAAGACGCTGAGCTTTTAGTGAACCGCTCGGTTTCGGCTGAGGGTAGATCACGGGCTGCTCTTTCAGGTAAGTCGGTTCCCGTTGGAATCTTGTCAGAAATTGGTGAACAACTTGTGGTTGTTCACGGTCAGTCTGATCAAATACGACTTCGCTCCGCAGCCGCTCAACGCGAAGCTCTAGATCAATTCGCAGGCGAAGATCTTTCAAAAGTAATGACCGAATACACAAGCGTCTATGCAAACTGGAAGCAGGCAGCTTCTAGGCTTTCGGAGATCACCACCCAGCTAGAAGCTAGATCTCGTGAAGCCGACCAGATTCGATCTGCTGTTGAAGAGCTCACAAATCTTGATCCAAAACCAGGAGAAGATGTAGAACTTGCCGAGAAGGCTTCAAAGCTCACTCACCTTGAAGAGCTGAGAATTGCTGCTACCGCAGCCCATAACCAGCTAAGCAGCGAGGGTTTCGACGACTCATCCGATGCCATTACTTTGATCGGTAAAGCCAGAAGATCACTAGAGGCAGTTAGCGAACATGACCCAGAACTAGCGTCTCTAGCGCAGCAGCTAAAGGAGATCGGCTTTTCCCTGAATGAAACTAGCGCTAGCATCTCTGGCTACTTAGCCTCGTTGGATAGCGAGGGTGGCCAAGAATTAGAGCGGGTGCAGCAAAGAAGGGCAGATCTAACTTCCGCGATGCGAAAGTATGGTCCAACTCTCGAAGAAGTGATTTCATATTTTGAAAACTCTGGAGCCAGGCTCTTAGAGCTGGATTCTTCAGACAAGGAGATTCAAGAGCTCACGGCTCTAGAGCAATCGCTAGGTAAGCAGGCCACATCGCTAGCCAAAACAATTACCGAGCTTCGAACCAAGGCAGCCAGTGCCTTGGCTAAGTCAGTAACCGGAGAGCTAGCTGCTCTGGCCATGACTGGTGCTTCACTAGAGGTCACAGTGTCCCAAGGCTCAGAGCTGGGGGCTACCGGGGCAGACCAGGTGGCCATATTGTTAAGCGCCTATCCGGGCGCGGAGCCCAGACCGCTTGGCAAAGGTGCCTCCGGGGGAGAGCTATCTCGGATCATGTTGGCCATTGAGGTGGTGCTGGCTGGTAGTGAACTGGCCCCTACATTTATATTCGATGAAGTTGATGCCGGAGTTGGCGGTGCCGCGGCTACCGAGGTCGGTAAAAGACTTGCCACCTTGGCCCAAAACGCCCAAGTCATCGTGGTTACTCACCTACCTCAGGTGGCAGCTTTTGCCACCAGGCACCTGAGGGTTCTAAAAAGCGTCAGTGATCAATACACTTCGAGCGACGTGGTTCGCCTCGAAGGCGAAGCCGTGGTGGAGGAGCTCGCTCGGATGTTATCTGGGTTAAGCGAATCCGAAAGCGGAAAGACTCACGCCAAGGAGCTTTTGGAGTTGGCAAAAGCTTCAATCTAAAATGTTTTTTGCGTGTCGCTTTGCTGGGGTTGAGACTAGCAAGCAAAAGTGAGTAAACTAAAATTCCATGGTAGAAACTGTGGATCCGGGGCGTACAAGACACATATTCGTCTCCGGCGGAGTTGCCTCCTCACTTGGAAAAGGCCTCACAGCAGCTAGTCTCGGAAATCTCCTTAGAGCACGCGGTCTTCGCGTTGTAATGCAAAAACTAGACCCCTATCTAAACGTTGACCCTGGAACCATGAACCCGTTTCAACACGGTGAGGTTTTTGTCACTGAAGACGGTACCGAAACAGATCTAGACATCGGTCACTACGAGAGATTTCTCGACATCAATTTGTCAAAGGCCGCCAACGTCACAACCGGTCAGATTTACTCAACCGTTATTGCCAAGGAGCGCAGGGGAGAATACTTAGGCGATACAGTCCAGGTAATTCCTCACATCACCGACGAAATCAAGCGTCGCATGAGGCTTCAGGCAAATGAAGAGCCAATTCCAGACGTAATCATCACTGAAATTGGTGGCACTGTAGGTGACATTGAATCCCAGCCATTTTTGGAAGCCGCCAGGCAAATCAGGCACGATGTTGGTCGTGACAATGTATTTTTTGTTCATGTATCACTTGTTCCATACCTTGGTCCATCGGGGGAGCTAAAAACTAAGCCCACTCAGCACTCGGTTGCCATGCTTAGATCCATTGGTATCCAGCCAGATGCCATTGTTTGCCGTTCGGACCGGGCACTTCCTGATTCAATAAAGAAAAAGATTGCCTTAATGTGTGACGTGGATATCAGGGCTGTTGTAAACGCCGCGGATGCCCCAAGCATTTACGCCATTCCTACAGTGCTGGACAACGAGGGACTTGATAGCTACATCATTAACTCCTTGAGCCTCAAAGCCGGAGAAATTGACTGGACCAGGTGGAGTTCAGTACTAAGCGCAGTAAACGAACCAAAGCACGAGGTCACCATTGCCCTTGTGGGTAAATACATCGAACTACCAGATGCCTACCTGTCGGTAACCGAAGCACTTCGTGCTGGTGGTTTTGCTCATCAGGCGAAAGTAAACATTCGCTGGGTGGCCTCTGATCTTTGTGAATCAGATGAAGGCGCTACTAGTCAGCTAGCGGAAGTTGACGGAATTTGTATTCCAGGCGGTTTTGGAGTTCGAGGAATCGAAGGAAAGCTAGGAGCTTTGAAGTTTGCTCGCGAGAACAAGATTCCAACTCTTGGTTTGTGCCTAGGACTTCAGTGCATGGTCATTGAGTTTGCAAGAAATGTACTTGGATTACAAGACGCATCTTCGACAGAGTTTGACCCGCAAGCCAAGCACCCTGTTATTGCCACCATGGCGGAGCAGATTGATATCCTTGCTGCAGGTGAAATGGGCGGCACCATGCGTCTTGGTTCTTTCGAAGCAAAACTTACCAAGGGCTCTATTGCCGCCGAGGTTTATGGCAGCAACGAAGTTACTGAGCGTCACCGTCATCGTTATGAAGTCAACAACTCTTACCGTGAGCAGCTAACAGCTGGCGGAATGGTTATTTCTGGAACCTCTCCTGATGGTTCGCTCGTTGAATTTGTTGAGCTATCAAAAGCCGATCACCCATACTTTGTTGCAACACAGGCGCATCCTGAATTCAAATCCAGACCAAATAGAGCGCACCCGTTGTTTATTGGTTTAGTGAAGGCAAGTTTGGAGCGTCAAGAGTCCAACCGACTCTTCGAGGTCAAGGATGCCTAACGACCAGAGCGTCGATATTGCGTCTATCAAAAAGACACTGATTCACAAAGGTATGGTCTGGGATCTAGTCTCAGACACTTTTGAATTCAACGGTCAGCGTCTTACCCGCGAGTATGTGGATCACACCGGCGCAGTTGCCGTGTTGGCCTTCAACGAGAAAGAGGAGCTGCTTCTAATGAAGCAGTATCGAAGGCCGGTTGGAAAGTACCTAATTGAACTTCCTGCAGGAATATTGGATGTGCCGGGGGAGTCACTCCTTGATTGCGCCAAGCGTGAGCTTGCCGAAGAGGCAGGATTTGATGCAGCGGACTGGTCCGAGTTGATTAGCTTTCACACCACCCCGGGCGGCAACAACGAGGTGATCACAATCTTTGTTGCCAAGCAGCTTTCAGAAACCAGCTTGGTTTTTGAAGCAACTGGCGAGGAAGTTGACATGCCACAATCCTGGGTTCCAATTTCGGAAGCCGTGAAGCTCGTGCTCTCGGGAAAGATCATGAGCCCGAGCGCGGTTGTTGGAATCATGGCTTACCAGTTAAGTAAAGACGGTTCATAAAAGAGCTAATGAAAACCCTCTCGCAGCTAGTTGATGATTACCTTCGGCACCTGAGCATTGAGCGAGGGTTAGCGAAGAACTCAGTTGCCGCCTATCGGCGTGACCTGAACTCCTATCTTGGCTATTTAGAGAAGCAAAAGATCACAAACCCTAGCCAAGTCACCGAAGCCCAAGTAACTGGCTACGTCAGTTCAATTTCTGAATCGGGAGCACTCTCGGCCAACTCGGTTGCCAGAATGCTCGCGGGAGTTAGAGGGTTACACAGATTTTGGCTTTTTGAGTCCATCACCCTCGGCGACCCTAGTTCTATGGTGAAGCCCCCGAA
>JAIOXP010000040.1:0-8622 GCA_021741705.1 Rhodoluna sp.
GATTAGCTCATCGGTTGGGGTGCCAGAGTTTGGGTAAAAGAGGGTACAGCCAGCAAGCACTAGGGCTGTAGCCAAGCCAAGCGCGACAATAAAGGTTCTTTTCATAACGCACTCCTCACGTACCTTCAAGCCTAGGTTGAACTTTCTATAATGGCAACGCAAAACGCAAGGCTACGAATATTGAGCAAAAAGCGGTCCTGTTATGTAATGGCAGAAAATCCCCAGAATCTAGCTGGTCAGCGAGTGTTTCTTGCAAGATTTCAGAAGGGAATTAGCACTGTCAGGAATTTGCCAGCTTCAAATCAACCAATTTTGTTGCGCAAAGCATTGCGGCCGTGAATTTGTGACTTAGCTGTTTTTGATTTGATTTTGCAGCTGAGTGTTTTTCTCCGCAACTAGATCAGCAAGTGAGACTCCATAGTCAACAAGTTTTTGTTCCAAGCTTTTATCGCTGGTGGACAAAATTCTGGCGGCAAGTATTCCAGCGTTCTTGGCTCCACCGATGGAAACTGTTGCAACTGGAATTCCAGATGGCATTTGAACTATCGAAAGCAGCGAGTCCATGCCATCGAGTTTGCCCAGTGGAACCGGAACACCCACAACGGGAAGTGTTGTTACAGAAGCCAGCATCCCGGGAAGATGTGCGGCGCCTCCGGCGCCAGCGATGATTACCTTGATGCCTCGTGAGGCAGCAGTTTTTCCCCACTGAATCATTCGCTCGGGAGTGCGATGAGCGGAAAGTACTTCGACTTCGTATTCGATTCCAAAATTCTTTAACGCCTGAGCGGCATCGGACATGACTGACCAGTCCGAGTCGGAACCCATAACAACTGCTACAAGTGGATTGGTAATTGGAACTCCCGTCGATTTACCTAATACTGAAATATTAGTTGTTTAGTTGGTTCCTGGCAGCCTCGGCTGTTCGAAGACAAGTGCCGGCATCTTCACCAACTACGGTGATGTGCCCCAGCTTTCTACCAAGCCTTGGAGCTTTTCCATACAAGTGGATGTTTACCTCTGGGAATAAAGAGGTGACTTTGTCACGGTTAGCCACAAGATCCTGGGAATCCGAGACCCCAAGAAGATTTGCCATGACCGCTACAGGCCTTCGCGGATCTGTTTTACCGAGTGGAAGATTCAACACAGCTCTAAGGTGCTGTTCAAATTGCGAAGTTACTGATCCTTCGATTGTGAAGTGACCTGAATTATGTGGTCGCATGGCTAATTCATTCACGAGTATTTCACCCTCGTTGGTTTCAAACATTTCAACAGCTAGGTTTCCAGTTACCCCAAGAGATTCTGAAATCAACCTTGCTATTTTTACGGCTTCCGTGGACATCTCGGAACTGATGTTTGGAGCTGGCGACAATACTTCGGAGCACACTCCATTTTTTTGTCTCGTCTCAACAACAGGCCAGCTCACAAAATCACCAGCTGGATTTCTGGCACTTAGCTGAGCAAGTTCTCTTTTGAATGACACTTTTTGCTCCACCAGTAACGACCCACCGAACGAAGCGAGCATGGGATGTGCCAGCCAATCTGATACTTGCTCCGAAGAACTGACCACTCGAACACCCTTGCCGTCATATCCTCCGATGGGTGTCTTCACTACAACTTCGGGGCCATGCTCACTAATGAACTGATCCAATTCCATAGCTGTGGAGACTTCTTTCCAAATTGGGTTCGGGGCACCAATTTTGTGCAGCGCTTTGCGCATAACAAGTTTGTTTTGAGCATGGGCTAGCGCTTTGGATGATGGCTGAACGGAAATTTCCTGCTGCTCTAACTGCTGCAAGATTGCAAGCGGCACATGCTCGTGATCGAAGGTTATGACATCAACTGATTTAGCAAAGTTCAGAACAGTTTCAAGGTCGGTAAAGTCTCCAACAAGTGTGGCGGCCTCAGCTGCCGGAGAGTCTTGCGTTTCTGCGAGGACTTTTATCTCGATACCTAGCTTGCCGGCAGGAGCGATCATCATTCGGGCAAGTTGACCACCGCCAATTACACCAACGCGGGAGTTAGTCAACTAAATGATCCTTACAACTAGGAAGTTTTGCTTGCCTGGGCTTCAATCGCGGCGGCTAGCTGCTTAGGTCTAGAGTAGCCGCTGACAGAAATGACCTGGCCATCGACCTTGATCAAGGAAATCGCTTTTGCTCGAAGTGGCTTGGGGCGCTGCACTGCAATGGAAGAAAGTTCCGAAAGGTTTAGCACTTTTTTGCGTAATCCAAATAGACCGGAACGGTGAATTAGCCTCTGGTCAGTGATCACAAGTGATGCGGCCAGCCAATTAAGTAAAGGCACTAACCAAAAAAGCGAAACTGCCGCGATGATCACCCAAAGAACAATCTGATACAAATCCGGGGAAATCATTTCGGAAAAGTAGATTGCTGAAAATGAGCTAGCTGCTAAAACCAAGGTTGGGAACAGTAAAGCAGCTGCCCTTGGGCGAAGTCGCACCAATTTAGTTTCGTAAGATTCAGTCACTATCTAATCTTCTCGCTTTGCAGTTCTGAGATGTAGGACATCGCCAGCAGCAACAGTTAGTGTCTTGGTGGAACTCAAAACTTGCAACCTACCAGCCTCATCTATTCCGATCGCCTCGCCAACCGCCGATGAGCCATCTGGGAACGAGACCTCAACAAGTTCTCCGATAGTTGCCGACGACTCTATGATTCTTGTTCGCAAGCCACTAGCCACCGCGTCACCGCCAGCTTCAACAAAGTCTAAGTAAAGCTGCTGGAAGTGACTCAGGGTTTGCGCTAGCAAGCTATCTCTATCGAGATTGGTTGCGCCTTCTACTAATAAGGAAGTAGCGGAGCCAGTTGGCAGCTCTTGTGTGTTTTGATTCACGTTGATTCCAAAACCCACCACCACAGCAGATAGGTCTGAGTTTGCTTCGGCCAGTATTCCGCTAATCTTCTGGCCTTTTACCAAAACGTCGTTTGGCCACTTGATCTTGGATTCGATACCCGCTTCGGCGAGCGCGGTCTTGATCGCCTCAGCCATCATCAAACTAAGCCACCCGATTGCTGAGTCGTTCTTGAAACTCGGCCGAAGTAAAACCGACGCCATGACCGAGCTACCGGGAGCTGCCTGCCACTTTCTATCCAGGCGACCCCGCCCGGCTGTTTGAAACTCGGTTATAAGGGTAAAAAACTCTGGATGTTGATTTGAGGCCGCTTGGGCCAAAAGGTCCTGGTTCGTGGATCCAGTTTCCGCAAGCGCCAACAGGCCGTTAGCTACTAGAGAGGTCTTGGGGTAGTCCATAGGTAAAGCCTAGGCCAGGGCTGGTTTGTAGGAATCCTCACCAATATGGAAATATTCTCTGCGTTAAGCTGCAATAACATCACCTATGACCTCCTATAAAGTTGGTCCGACACTGCCAAAAAGCATATGGAGAGACATTGACTGAAAAGCGCTCAGAGGCAGACCTTTCCACCACTGCCGGCAAAATCGAAGACCTTAGGCACCGCTACCACGAGGCGGTTCACGCCAATGGTGATGCCGCTGTCAAAAAACAGCACGCTAAGGGAAAAAAGACCGCTCGCGAAAGGATCGACATCCTTTTGGATAAAGGCTCTTTTGTTGAGGTAGACGAGTTTGTTCGCCATAGATCCAATGCTTTTGGCATGGATGTCAATCGCCCCTACGGTGACTCCGTAGTAACTGGATTTGGAACCATCCACGGCAGACAAGTTGCCGTTTACTCTCAGGACTTCACGGTATTTGGTGGATCGCTTGGTGAAGCAGCTGGAAACAAGATCATCAAGATTATGGATCTTGCCATTTCAACCGGGGTGCCGATTATTGGAATCTTGGATTCCGGCGGAGCCAGAATCCAAGAGGGTGTTGTGGCTCTTGGTAAGTATGGCGAGATTTTTAGAAAAAACACTATGGCCTCAGGTGTTATTCCGCAGATTTCGATCATCATGGGTCCAGCTGCAGGTGGCGCTGTTTACTCCCCCGCATTGACCGACTTTGTGATCATGGTTGATAAGACCTCAAACATGTTCGTTACCGGCCCCGACGTGATCTTGACCGTGACGGGTGAAGAAGTTGGCATGGAAGAGCTAGGCGGTGCCAGGGCACATAACGAAACTTCTGGAGTTGCTCACTACCTAGCAAGTGATGAAGATGACGCTCTCGACTACGCGCGTAACATGCTTAGCTTTTTGCCGCAAAATAACTTGGCAGAAACAGTTGTCTATGACTCACACTCTGAGCTTGAAATAACCGAGTTTGATAAGAAACTAAACACTCTGATTCCCGACTCACCAAACCAGCCCTATGACATGCGAACCGTAATCGAACACCTGGTTGACGAGGCAAACTTTTTGGAAGTTCAACCGCTATTTGCCCCGAACATCCTGATTGGTTTTGCCCGAGTTGACGGACGAAGTGTTGGAATCATTGCTAACCAGCCATCTGCGATGGCAGGAACACTCAACATTGACGCGGGTGAGAAAGCGGCTCGCTTTGTTCGCTTCTGCGATGCGTTTTCTATTCCTATTGTCACGCTGGTGGATGTTCCAGGATATCTTCCTGGAACCGATCAGGAGTGGGCCGGCGTTATCAGGCGCGGGGCAAAGTTGTTATACGCATACGCAGAAGCAACCGTTCCACTAGTTACTGTGATTACCCGAAAAGCATATGGTGGCGCATACATCGTCATGGGCTCAAAACAGCTTGGTGCAGATATCAACTTGGCTTGGCCAAGCGCTGAAATTGCGGTTATGGGTGGTCAGGGAGCTGTGAACATTTTGTTCCGCGACAAGATCAAAGAAGCAGAGGAAGCCGGTAAGGACATAGCCAAAGTTCGTGCCGAGCTAGCTGCCGAATACACCTATAACGTTGCTTCGCCATTCTTAGCAGCTGAGCGAGGTGAGCTCGATGGAGTTATTGAACCAGCAGCCACCAGAGTCTCAATCATCAAGGCCCTTCGGGCTCTGCGCACCAAGCGCGCATCGCTACCTCCTAAAAAGCATGGAAATATTCCGCTCTAATGCCAAACTCTGAAGACAAAGATCTAGCAACTGAGCTAGAAGTCATTTCTGGAAATCCAACCGAGCAGGAGTTAGCAGCGGTGGTAGCCGTTTTGCGCGAGGCAGTCAGCAACAGTGAGTCGGCACAACCAGAACCCAACTGGGCCAAAGGTAGCCAGATGCTTCGCGAGAGTAACTTCTCTGGGGCTCTAGAGTGGCGCTCAGATTTCAAGGGTGAAGTTTAGAATCAGGAAGTTACAGAAGGCTTCTTTAACAGAGTTAAGTTTGGCTGGCAAAGGACTTAACTAGACTGAATTAACAGCCGTTCGCTCATAGCTACCGCAGGGGAAAGCTAGAACGGTTTGGGGTAAGAGACCCGGGCTCCCACTAAGCCCGGGTTCTCCTATTATTCAATTAATTCCGCGAGTAATTAGATTAGCTAAGTGCAGCTTTTTGATTTCACTTGATAGCGGGAACGCCAGGAGATTTATTCGGTAACCAAACTGACTAGCGTTTCGAAATGGTGGGTGTGTGGAAACAAGTCAAAGGCTCGAATGTTTTCGACCCGATAACCCAAAGCCGTGAAGGTCTTTAGGTCTCTAGCCAAAGACACTGGGTCACATGCCACGTAAATGACTTTCTTGGGCTTCAGGAAGCTCAATTGATCTACAACTTGCTTGCCGGCTCCGGCCCTTGGAGGATCAAGAATTACAGTTGCTCCAGATAGTTCCAGGCCTTGCTTAATTTGCAGTTTCAAAAAGCCCTCGACCGGCGCAGCTACCGCTTTATGTTTGGCTAGGTCCACCAGGTTGGCAGAGGCGTCGCTGGTTGCCACCTTTGATGACTCGACGGTCGTGATGTTTAGTTTTTTACCATACTTGGTCGCGAGCGCTCCAGAGAATAACCCAACACCTCCATAGAGATCCAAGTTGTTGGCTTCAACCTCGAGTCCTTCAGAAAGATCAACAATTTCGGAGGCGAGCAGTTCGGCTGCTCCCCTGTGTACCTGCCAGAAACCTCCGCTCGAGATTCTAAAACTTCTGCCTAGCGCGCGCTCGGTCAGTCTTTTGTCGCCTTTAATTTTTTTATCGATGAACCATTGAATTCCTCCAGTTGAGGCACTAGAAATTTCAATGCGCTTCACGTCTTGCCAATTCTTTAGGTGCACTCCCAGTTCGTTTATCTCTGCAACGGCCAGCGGCAATGACTTCACGGGAACAACATCGTGACTTCTCTCCCGGTAGGGACCTGCTACCCCCTCTTCGGAAACATGCAATTGAATTCTGGTTCGATAGCCGAGTCCGTTGGTGAGTTCATCGCCTGGAACCGCCATAACCTGCACGCGCTGGTTGATTCCTGCCATGCGAGATAGCGATTCTTCCAGGACATCGGTTTTTAGCTGACGCTGGTATTCCAGCGCTAGGTGTCCAAACTCGGCGCCTCCGGCTCCTAGGCGATCGGCTTCTTTCCAGATGTGAGCAACTCGTTTGACAGAGGGGGTTAGAACTTCAATTGTTTCTGCGCGGCAGAATGATCCACCCTTGTCTTCAAAAACTTTTGCCCGGACTTTTTCTCCTGGCGAAGTGTGAGAAACAAAGACCACGCGGCCCTCGTGCCTTGCTACGAAGATGCCACCGTGGGCAACCTTTTCAATTTCTAGCTCAAGCTCGCGGTCTTGCCAATTCTCTGTTTTGCTCATTGGACAAGTGTTCCACAGCTCCAAGTAGTCTTTATCCGTGACTCGTTTAGTCTTGGCCTCTAGCTCCCCCGCTAGGTACGCCCTGCTCAAAGCCTCAGGGATTGACACGGAGGTTGTCATCCCAACCGCTGACGAGCAAGCACTTTCCGATCAGTTCAAAACCAATAATCCCAATCACACAACTTCCCAGTTGGTTGCATACTTAGCAGACGCTAAGGCGGAATCGGTAGTTGGCCTACAGGAGACTTTTGGAGCCCTAGTGCTCGCGGGTGACTCAGCTCTTGAGTTTCAAGGAACAACCCTTGGTAAACCCCATATTGCCGAAGTAGCCATTGAGCGCTGGAAGCAACTTCGTGGAAACCATGGAGTCCTGCACAGCGGTCATTGCCTGATTGATAATCGAGAACCAGCTGCACCGAAGGTGGTTTCCAAAACCAGCTCCACGACGGTTTACTTTGCCAACATCACGGAAGCAGAAATCGAAGCATATGTTGCAACCGGAGAGCCATTAAAGGTTGCAGGGGCCTTCACTATTGATGGCATTGGTGGTGCGTTCATTGACCGTATAGAAGGTGACGCACACACCGTGGTTGGCTTATCGCTAGGCGTAGTGAGAGAGCTTTGCGGCCAACTGGGAGTTGAATACACCAGTCTTTGGCGCTAATCACAGGGTTTGCGCTGATTGTTTGTAGCCAAGGGCCAATTTTGACCCTTCAATAGCCAATAGGATTCTGTCTTATGAGCGGATTGATCACAAAAGTACTCATCGCCAACCGTGGCGAGATCGCCGTTCGCATCGCCAGAGCCGCAAAAGACAGCGGTAGAAAATCAGTTGCCGTCTACGCAGATCAAGATCGCGATAGCTTGCACGTGAGGGTCTCAGATGAGGCCTATGCCCTAAACGGAACTACCTCCGCTGAAACCTACCTAGTTATTGAAAAACTACTTTCGATTGCAAAAAGATCCAAATGTGATGCTGTTCACCCTGGATATGGTTTCCTCGCAGAAAATGCAGATTTTGCAAGGGCGGTTGGCAAAGCTGGTCTGATTTGGATTGGCCCCAACCCAGAAGCAATTGAACGCCTTGGCGATAAAGTCTCGGCCAGACACGTTGCCGAAAAAGTGGGAGCTCCACTTGCCCCTGGAACTTTGAACCCCGTTGAAAATGCTCAAGAGGTACTCGACTTCGTTGCCAAGCACGGTTTGCCGGTTGCCATCAAGGCAGCTTATGGCGGAGGTGGCCGCGGAATCAAAGTCGCCTATCAAGAATCAGAAGTCGCCGAACTGTTTGAATCGGCTACCAGAGAAGCAGTTGCAGCTTTTGGAAGAGGCGAATGCTTCGTTGAGAAATATCTTGAGAAGCCTCGCCACGTTGAAACGCAGTGTCTTGCTGACAGCGCTGGCAATGTGGTTGTCGTTTCCACCAGGGACTGTTCTTTGCAGCGCCGGCACCAAAAACTAGTTGAAGAAGCACCGGCGCCATTTCTTTCATCTGAGCAAACCACCAAGCTCTATGAATCATCCAAGGCGATACTGAAAGAAGTCGGTTACATCGGAGCCGGCACCTGTGAGTTTTTGGTGGCCCAAGACGGAACCATTTCTTTTCTGGAAGTGAACACCAGGCTGCAGGTTGAGCACCCGGTATCCGAAGAAGTAACCGGGCTCGATCTAGTCAGAGAACAGTTCCGTATTGCCGAGGGCGGATTAATTGATTACCCGGACCCTGAGGTTTCCGGTCACAGTTTCGAATTCAGAATCAACGGTGAAGATCCAGGCCAAAACTTTATGCCGGCTCCTGGATCAGTGCACGTGTTTAGAGCGCCAGGTGGACCAGGGGTTCGAGTCGATAGCGGTGTTGAATCAGGAGATTCAATTTCTGGAAACTTTGACTCCATGATTGCCAAACTTATTGTCACCGGCAAGGACCGTACCCAAGCC
>JAIOXP010000009.1:0-39502 GCA_021741705.1 Rhodoluna sp.
AAAACAGTTGCAGTGGCAAAAAACGCCACCAGGCCACCGACTGTGAAGCTGCCTTCGGCAACTAGGAAGACTCCGACCAGCATGGATGCTGCTACTGCTGCCTCTGGAATCAACAACAGATAGACCCAGATGTTTGCAATCAGTCCGGCCTTTTTTAGCTCGGTGGATCTAAGGCCTTTCGCCTCGGCCGCAAACTTGCGAGCGGCATGATCGCCGCGACCAAAGGCTTTGAGAACCCGAATACCGTGCACTGACTCTTCAACCGAGGTTGCAAGGTCACCGGCTTGGTCCTGGGAGAGTCTTGCAACCTCGCCATACTTGGCCTCAAAGCGGTATCCCTGAATCCAGATTGGAATCGAGATCAAAAAGAAAATTAGACCCAACAGCCAATGGAAAGTAAACAGGATTGCAAGCCCAACAACAATTGTTAGTGCGTTAGCGAACAATAGAACTACACCAAAAGAAAGCCAGCGACGAATCAGGCTTAGATCTTGGGTTGCTCTTGAAAGCAACTGGCCTGAAGGCCAGCGATCGTGGAAGCTGACAGGAAGGTCTTGCAATTTCTTGTAAAGAGTAGAGCGCAGTCCTGCCTCTACAAATGTTCCTGGGGTAAGTACCAGCCAGCGGCGAAGTAGCACCATTGCAGCTTCTAGGGTTCCCATGAGAAACACTAGAAACACAAACAGGTAAAGAGTGTCTAACGTTCCAGACCCATCAAGGTTGTCAAACAAGGAACGCAGGAATTGAGGAATTGCTAACGCGAACAAGCTGGCTGCAACTGCTGCAACAACACCGAGGATGATTCGAGGGAGAGCTTTTTTCGCGTAGGGAAAAATTCGCAACAGGGTAGCGATGGTTTTTTCTTGCTTCATGAGTCCTCGGTAATAACATGCCTTTTTGAGGCAGCCTTCTAGGATACCACCCCATCAAGAACTTCCGTGCTTGAGCTAGTGGAAGAAGTGACGTTCCCCAGTTAGATACATCGTTATTCCAGCATCAGTGGCAGCCTGAATTACCTCTTCGTCTTTAATCGATCCACCTGGTTGCACGACAGCTTTCACTCCACCTCTGATCAGAATTGCCAATCCGTCTGCAAAGGGGAAGAAGGCGTCGCTTGCTGCGACCGAGCCCTTAACTCGGCTTCCGGCTCTGGTTACCGCTAATTCACAAGAATCCAGCCTGTTTACTTGGCCCATGCCGATACCAACTGATGCGCCGTCTCGGGCGAGCAGTATGGCATTTGATTTAACTGATCTAACCGCACGCCATGCGAACTCTAGATCGGATCGAGTTTGATTATCTGCCTTATTTCCCGAAACTAATTTCCAGTTTTGATCAGAGAAATTCTTGAAGCTATCCGACTCTTGAACTAGAAAGCCACCAGATATTTGCTTGAGTTCTTTTGTAGGTGAGCTATAGCTTGGCGGAAGCTGCAGAACTCTTAAATTCCTTTTTGTTAGCAACAAAGATAAAGCTTCCGACTCGTATCCAGGAGCGATGATAACTTCGGTAAAAATCTCAGCTACCTGAGTAGCCATCTTCAAAGTCACAATTCGGTTTGCTGCAATCACCCCACCGAAGGCAGAAATAGAATCACAAAAGTGAGCTTTAGCGTGGGCGTCAGCGATAGCGTCATCAGAATCAGCTGAGCCAATCGCAATTCCACATGGATTAGCGTGTTTGATAATGGCAACTGCTGGTTCGTTAAAGTCAAAAGCAGCTCGCACGGCGGCGTCAGCATCAACGTAGTTGTTATAAGACATTTCTTTGCCGCCGAATTGTTTGGCCTGTGCGATACCTAAAGACTTTTCTAAGCCATCAACCTTATAAAGTGCAGCTGCCTGGTGTGAATTTTCACCGTATCTCAGAACATTTGCCAACGATGCGTCTATTGTCAGATGAGGTTCGAAACCTGGGTTCTTACCTGCGTCACTAGCCGGAGAGCTGGAATCAGCTTTCCAGCTATCATCAAGCGCGCCAGCCATCCAGTTAGATACAGCGGTGTCGTATTTTGCAGTGTGTGTGAATGCCTGCAGCGCTAGGCGCTTGCGCTGCGCCAAAGTGGTGCCGCCGGAGGTAGTTGCCTCGATGATTTCTTTGTAGTTGGCAGGATCCACAACAACTGCAACATTGGCGTGATTCTTTGCCGCAGCACGAACCATTGCTGGGCCACCGATGTCGATCTGGTCAATTGCTGACTCCCCACTGGCGCCAGTGGCAATGGCTTCTACAAATGGATATAGATTCACAACCAAGAGCTGGAAGGCACTCACACCAAGTTTTTCAAGCTCAGCTCTATGACCGGTTAGCCGAAGATCGGCAAGTAATCCAGCGTGAATAGCTGGATGAAGGGTCTTTACTCTGCCATCGAGAGTTTCTTGGAAGCCGGTAACCGCAGAAACTTCAGTCACTGCAATCTTGGCCGCCGAAATGGTTTTTGCAGTTGAACCGGTTGAAACAATCTCAACACCAGCTGCAGCAAGTGCCTTGGCGAGCTCTAGTAAGCCTGTTTTGTCCGAAACTGAAATCAAAGCACGTTTGATTGGAACTTTATCGAAGTGAAGGTAATCGGCTGCGGTGTATTTGCTATCCATCACTACCCTTAACCGACTTTACTTGGCTCAAGTTGCTTGCTCGCTAGAAACTTAACGGTGTCTATCAATAGCTTGTGCTCGACTAACTTGATGCGCTCATGCAAAGTATTTTCGTCATCAGCCGGTAACACGGTTACCGCCTCTTGAGCCAAAATTGGACCAGTGTCCACTCCCTCGTCGACAATATGAACTGTTGCTCCGGTTTCTCTGGCGCCAGAGGTTAACGCATCCCTTACAGCGTGGGCGCCAGGAAAATTTGGCACCAGTGCTGGATGAATGTTTATGATCCGCGGAGAGAACTTGGCAACAAAGGATTTAGGCAGTACTTTCATAAACCCCGCAAGAATAATCAGGTCAGGGTCAAGATGCGATATGTTCTCTCCGAGTTTTTCTGCCCAACTATCGCGGCTGGCAAAATGCTTTTCTTCAACTACAAAGGTTGGAACACCATATAGGTCTGCGTGCTCAAGACCTGGGGCCGGTTTATCGGATCCAACAGCCAACACTTTGGCTGGAAATAGTGGGTTCTTTGTTGCTTGCAACAGCGCCAACAGGTTTGATCCTGAGCCAGAGATCAAAACAACAACTGAAAGCATGGGGTTAGCCTACCTTTTTAGAGATACCCGGCTTGTCCGCTACTGGCCTAGCGCTATAAAAAGCAGCCAGAGTGGAAACCACTCCGACCTCTACGAAGACAACAAAAGCCAATACCAATGGAGAGACACCCACCTGAGATAGCCTTCCGGGCCCAGCGCTTCCCGAGGCAATCAAGGCAAGTATGCCCATTTGAGAAGCTGTCACAAAAGCAATAGAGAGACCAAGCGAGAGAGCTGCGGTCCAGGATTTTGCAAACTCGAACCGGATTTCATCGGCTGATTTTCTAATCGAGAGTGTTGCAATAAATGCTGCAAGCAATACAACGGCTATAGAAACCATTCCAAATTCCAACTGTCCAACCGGCAGAGCACCAAGAATTGGAATCGCTGGAAGTGGCCCAACTTGAGATCCAAGAGGAGAAATAAGTGAACCTGCTCCAATTGAAAAACCAACTCCGGTAAGCCAGGCAGCCCCGTAGATTACCAAGTTTGGTATCAGAGCTAATTGACCAAGAGTTATAACTACTGCACCCAAAACGCTTACCTGAACACTCTCATAGAGCCTCGTGATATCTATCCAGCTAATGGCAATTAGCACGGCGATGGTAAATGCCGAGATCATCAACAGCATCACCGTAATAGCGGATCCTGCCCTAAACGCCGGTCCAAGTATTGATCGAACGCTCCAGTGAAGTCTTAAGCGAAAAGAGTTAAGTGCCTGACGGATGCGATCGCGCTCCGGCGCCTGGTCCAGAATGTCTCCTTCAAAAATCTCATCCGGCTGACCAAACAAAGACCCTAGTACTTGAAAAAACAAAAACAGAATTGTCGGGAAGAAAACACCTTGCCAAGCAATTGGATAAATAGTGCTGTCATAGGCTGCCGTGCTGATACCCAGCGCCGCAACTCCATAAACCAGTCCGCCACCGAGCCAACCTGGCCAAAGCGATCTAGCCGCAATAAACCTCTTGCCAGCGTTATAAAAAGAGCGAGCCAACAAAATTGTCATTCCCAGTGGAAGTAGTGTCACAACAAATGCCGGCACCAATAGACCCAGCAGTTCACCCTCAGGAACAACTAATCCCGTGCCGTGAGAAAGTAGCCAGAAATCGGCAGCGGCCCTAAAGGCCACCAGCCATTCAACATCGGGGTTATTTTCTAAAAACCAAACCAGAGTTAGAGGTACAAGCAGAAGACTCAAGCTAATTGCCACCAGTATCGCGGCTTCTAGAGCTGCGATAAAGAAGGTCTGTCTTTTATTCACGGCTTACAAGATCTCTAAAGAGAGCCAATTACCTCGCGCATTAGCGCGGCAGTCTCGCTAGGAGTTTTACCAACTTTGACACCAACTGCTTCGAAAGCTTCTTTCTTGGCCTGAGCAGTTCCTGCACTTCCCGAAACAATCGCCCCAGCGTGACCCATGGTTTTACCTTCAGGAGCGGTGAATCCAGCAACGTACGCGACCACTGGCTTGGTGACATTGTGCTTAATGTATTCGGCAGCCTTTTCTTCCGAGTCGCCACCAATTTCACCAATAAGAACAATCGCCTTAGTTTCTGGATCATTCTGGAATGCTTCTAGGGCATCGATGTGTGTGGTTCCAACTATTGGGTCGCCACCAATTCCAATCGCGGTTGACATCCCGATATCTCTTAGCTCAAACATCATTTGGTAAGTAAGAGTTCCTGACTTGGAGACCAAACCAATTGGTCCACTTCCTGTGATATCCGAAGGCGTGATTCCAGCGTTTGATTTTCCAGGACTAATGATCCCTGGGCAGTTTGGGCCAATCATGCGAGTTTTTAGACCCTTGGAGACATTGTGTGCCCAAGCCTCTGCGGAGTCGTGAACTGGGATTCCCTCAGTGATAACAACTGCGAGTGCAATCTGCGCATTGATGGCTTCAAACATTGCAGCTTTTGCAAAAGCAGGTGGAACGAAGATAACGCTAACGTTGGCTCCGGTTTTGCTCATGGCTTCCGAAACTGTTCCAAAAACAGGAAGTGACTTGCCGTCGACGTCTACAGATTCACCAGCCTTGCGAGGATTCACTCCACCAACAATGTTTGAGCCGCCAGCTAGCATTCTGCGGGTGTGCTTCATACCCTCAGATCCAGTCATTCCCTGGACGATGATTTTTGAGTTTTCGTTTAGAAAAATTGCCATCTAAATTCTTACTCCCCTTACTTGCTAGCTAGCTCGGCTGCTTTATCGGCAGCCTCGTCCATGGTTTTAACTACTGTCACAAGCGGGTGATTAGCATCCGCCAGAATTTTTCTACCCTCGTTTACGTTGTTGCCATCAAGGCGAACAACCAGAGGCTTGGAAGCCTTGGAGCCTAGTTTTTCTAGGGCTCCAACGATTCCGTTAGCAACCGCGTCACAAGCTGTGATGCCACCAAAGACGTTCACAAAAACACTTTTTACCTGTGAGTCGTTCAAGATAACATCTAGTCCGGCAGCCATAACTTCAGCCGAGGCGCCTCCTCCGATGTCCAGGAAGTTAGCCGGTTTCACTCCGCCGTGGCGGGCTCCCGCGTAAGCAACAACATCCAAAGTCGACATAACCAGCCCGGCGCCGTTACCAATAATTCCCACTTCACCGTCTAACTTGACGTAGTTCAAATCCATGGCTTTAGCCTTGGCCTCAAGGGGGTCTAGCTCGTCGCGTTCCATTTGATCTCGCTCGTGACGAAACTCAGCGTTGTCATCCAAAGTCACTTTTCCGTCTAGGGCAATAACTTCACCGTCTTCAGTCAAGACCAGTGGGTTCACTTCAACCAAAGTGGTGTCTTCTTTTTTGAACACTTCGTAAAGCTTCACAAATACCGGAGCAACTTTTGCAGCAAGCTCATCATCGAAGCCACCTAGTTTGGCAATTTCTAGAGCTTTGGCTAGATCGATTCCCTTGACTGCGTCAATTGGAACCTTGGCGAGCGCCTCTGGTCTTTCCTCAGCCAGCTGTTCAATATCCATTCCGCCCTCGACCGAGCAAAGTGCCAGGAAAGTTCGGTTGGATCTATCAAGTAGGACTGAAAAATAAAATTCTTTGGCGATTTTCGCACCCTCGGCGATCATTACTCTTTTTACAACATGGCCCTTGATATCAAGTCCAAGGATCTTTTCGGCAGCTTGTTTAGCTTCTTCGGGTGAGTGCGCAACCTTGACGCCGCCGGCTTTGCCGCGACCACCGATTTTTACTTGAGCTTTGACAACTACAGTTCCACCGATTTGTTCGGCTGCTTTCTGGGCTTGATCTGGAGTGTCGGCGATAAGTCCCTTTAGGACTGGAACATTGTATTTCTCGAAAATATCGCGCGCTTGATACTCAAATAAATCCAACTTAGAACTCTTTTCAAATTGATCAACTGGCTAATGGCCCAAAGGTCAAGTTTAGAGCTTTTCGATGGGAGCTATCTTTACCACGAGTGACTTAGTGGCACCAGAATCGAAATTCACCTGAGCTACCTGCCTAGCTCCCTCACCTCTTAGTTCAGTAACCACCCCTTGGCCATAATCCAGGTGCTGGATTCGATCACCAATTGCTAGCTGAAGCGAGCCGTTATCCCGCACCTGCGTTATAGCTCCCGCAATCTCAGTTCTGGCCTTTGGCGGTGACGCACTCGGTGCCATACCTCGATAGCCTCCAGTTATCGTTCCCGAGGACCTTGTGGCACCTTCCGATTGAATGAGCTCAATCGGGATATCTCCCAGGAAACTACTTGGCAAGAAGGCAGTAGTTGAACCAAACAGAGTGCGCTGCAAAGCCGAGCTTAGATAAAGCTTCTGCTTGGCCCTAGTCATGCCTACATATAAAAGTCTTCTCTCCTCCGCGACACCTCCGGGCTCATCAAAGGATCGAACATGGGGCAAAGTTCCTTGCTCTAGACCTACCAAGAAAATCACGTCATATTCCAAGCCCTTGGCGGTGTGAAGAGTCATCAAGGAAATGCTTCCTGAGTCATCGTCAATCTCATCGGCGGCCGCGGCAAGAGCAATGTCCGCCAGATACTCAGCGATTGTTGCCTCCGGATACTGTCTTTGATACTCAGATACCTGTCCCATCAGAGCGTCTAGGTTATCGACCCTAGCTTCATCCTGCGGGTCATGACTGCCTTCCAGATTCGCTCGGTAGCCAGAAAGATTTAGCGCTGCGGATAAGACATCGGCAATTTTGGCCTCGACGGTCATGGCATCCAGATCATTCAGTAGCTTTGAAAAACTGTTGAGTGCAGCTGTTAGCTTCGGACCCAGACCGAGTGAATCAGTTTTCAAAAGTGCTTGCCGAAATGAGCTTTCATCTCTTCTGGCAAGCTCAGCAATTTTCAATTCAGTTTTTTCACCAATTCCCCGAGAGGGTTCGTTCAGAATTCTTCTGACCGCTTCATCGTTTCGAGGGTTTGCAATTGCAGTTAGGTAAGCAAGAGCGTCTTTTATCTCCTTGCGCTCGTAGAACTTGAGCCCTCCGATAACCATGTATGGAACCCGCTGGCTTTTGAGCTCAGCTTCCAAAGACGGGGAGAGTGCGTTAGTTCGATACAGCACCGCCATGTCTCGATACTCACTTCCTTGTTTTCGCAGATCTTGAATCTGATCGACGATGTAAGCGGCTTCGCCTCTTTCATCTAGACCAGTGAAAGAGACAATTTTTGCGCCATCTCCGGCATCGCTCCAGAGATTCTTTTCTGGTCGATCGAAGTTCTTGGAAATAACAGCGTTGGCAGCGGAAAGGATGTTCTGGGTCGAACGATAGTTTTGCTCCAGCAGAATCGTTTTTGAACCAGGAAAGTCCTTGGCAAACTCAGCGATGTTTCGCATATCTGCACCCCGGAAGGCATAGATTGACTGGTCTGAGTCTCCAACCACGGTGATCGCTGATGGCCCGGCCAGCTCCCCAGTATTTGGGTCGGGCTCGTTATGTAGGTCGGCTATTGGCTTGGTGAGCTCTCGAATCAACGAATACTGAGCGTGGTTAGTGTCTTGGTATTCGTCAATCAGGACGTGCCTAAAGCGCCGTTGATACTGGGCCGCGATGTCTGGAAAGGATCGGAACAGATACACGGTCTCGGCAATTAGATCATCAAAATCAAAGGCGTTGTTTTTGCGAAGGGCGGCCTGGTACTGAGAGAAGATTTCAGCAATCGCGCGATCTTTGGGGTTTGAAGAATCAATCAAAGAATAGAAGTCGTCAGCGTCTTTTAGTTCATTCTTGGCGTTGGATATTCTGGCCGCTACGCTTTGTGGCTTGAGGCCCTCGATGTCACTTCCTGATTCGCGAATCAGTCGCTTGATAAGAGCTTTGGTATCTCCGGTGTCATAAACAGAAAAATTGGAATCGTGACCGAGTCTGCTGGCCTCTCTTCGAAGAATCTGCAGACAAGCGGAGTGAAAAGTCTTGATCCACATGCCATCTGCGACATTGCCAAGCAGCGAGTGAACTCGCTCCTTCATTTCATTTGCAGCTTTATTGGTAAAGGTGATGGCAAGAATTTGCGAAGGCCAAGCTTCTTTATTGGCAAGAAGATGAGCTATCCGGTGCGTTAAGACTTTGGTTTTTCCAGAACCTGCTCCCGCAACAATTAGCAGTGCTGGTCCACGGTCTGTAACAGCCGCCGCCTGCTGAGCATTGAGACCCTCGAGCAGATTTAGATTCATGACCGCCTAAGCCTAAGCCAGACCATCGACAATTTGACGAAGCAGGTCTGGCTGATCAACGAAGATGCCCTCCAGACCAGATTCGGCTACCTTGCCAAAGTACTCATCAACGCTTTCGGTTGCGTCTTCGGCTCGAAGAGTCCAGCCATAAATCATCAAACCGGCAGCTTTCGCCTCATCAATTAGGCCATTATCAATTGTGTGATTACCGGCTGAATCAAGATCCAAAGCCAGAGCCAAATCAACACTGATTCCGTCAAATCGATTGGCCAGGCGCTTGAGATAATCAACCGGAACTTGGGTAAGGCCGGCCGGTAATCTTTCTAGCTCGGTGAGAAAAACGTACTTCTTATCCGGCCCACAGGCCGCCTTGAGGTGCTCAAGCATTCGCTCATCAAAGGTTTCGATAACAATCTTGATGTCTCTTTCTTTCCAATCCGAGTTATCCAGCTTGGCTGCAAGAATGCTCGCAACATTGATTCCGCTTTCCATAAAGTGCAGCCCGTGCTTGATCTCAATAACAAGGGTCTTGCCATCCATAAACGAGCACGCCAAAAGATCATCAATTGTTGGAATCAAGAACTGACCGTCAAATTTAGCGCTGCCTGGCCGAACCTCGGGCAAGCGTTCAATGGCTCGAAGCTCCGAGAGCTCAGCGAGCTTGTAATCCTCGCTGAACCAGCCAGTTTCAGTAAGGCCATCTGAGTAACCAGTTGACTGGGTTCCTTGGAACTTTGCTAACGAAGCTACGTTGGTTGTTCCGTTTAGCCAATTTTCATGACGAATTATTAGTTCACCGTCTTTGGTTGGAACTAGGTCGCACTCGACTCCATCGGAGCCTTGCTCGATGGCAAGTTCAAAGGCCTCGATTGTGTTTTCAGGTCGATAACCGCTGGCACCACGATGACCAAAAACTAACGGCTTCATTAAGCTACCTCCAGTAAATTGTAGTGCACATGAAAATCCTATTTATCAACCACTTGTGTCTTATGAGATTTGCCTTGTAGGCTATTTGCCCTCTCCCTAAGCTGTGCTTAGAAATAAATAACTGAAAAAATCAGGCAATCATACGCATCGTGCATGAACATACGTACCGAGCTCATCTTTTCAACTCAGAAAAGACCTTGTTCATACATTTGCCCTTCGGATGCATGCCGTCATAAAAGTCTTCAGAAGAACAACCTACCTTTGTGGGATTGTAAGATCCAATAAGTTCGACTCCGTAAGTCACTGCAATTTCCATAAAGATTGACTCGATTTCCAGAAATTTTTTATCTTGAAGTCGCATTAGGTCATATGTGCTGGGGTGGTATGGCGATAGCACAATTACAACCTTAAGATTCTGTGACTTGAGTTCAGACACGAATTTTTCGAAAATATGCCTAACCTCGTTCGAGTACTCATAGTTGGTCATACCATAGGATACAAAGCTCGGAGCACTGCGCTCAATTTCTTCAAGTGATTTATTAGCATAGGTCAAGTTATATACACGACTACCGTCCTGGCGAATCTTGTCTACCAGTGAGGGGGAGTCATCATCCGCTCGAATTTTACTTTGATTCACGGAGTTATAAAAATTTATAGCAACAGAATCTAGGCCCGATGTAGAAATACTTTGCGAAGAGCTTACTTCCTTTTTTGCCAATCCGAGTTTAGAAAGTGCCGAGCCGTACTCGGCCTCCAAAGACCTCCAACGAGACTGACCTGAATTTGCATTGAACATCCAGGGATCGGCACCCAAGAATACATAATGTGGATTAAATCTCTTTGAACTCAACTCCCAAATTGCAACCAAGTCCTCTAGTGAGGCACCACTTACTGAGAGATTAAGCAACTCAAAACCAGTTCCCTTGCTACTAGCCTGCATAATTCTAGAAGAACCGATGATTATTGCTTCTGGCTTAATTGTTTCGTAGTTAATTCTATTCTTAACAAAAACACGCTCATCAATATCGGAAGAGTAAATTACACCATAAGATGCTAGCTCCTTCGCCATAACCTCTTCTCTAGCAAAGTCAATTTTTGAAGTGAAATACCCTATGCCAATAAAAATGAGCGCACACCCTAAGGAACATAGAAACACAAATTTTCTGTCAAAACTACCTTTAGCCCTAAAAGGTCGCTCAATAAATCTCCAGCTAAAGTACGAGATTGCTAGCACAAAGGCTACTAAAAATAGAATGAAAAATTGATCGAGTTCCTTTGACCAATGCCTAGCGAAAGCAAATACAGGCTGATGCCAAAGATATGCGCTGTAGCTAATTAAGCCAAGACCCACGAACGCCTTGTTGCCGATGAACTTTCCAACAGCAGTCTGCTGCGTAGCAAACAAAATAATCAACACCGTGCCAACTGTAGGAACAAGCGCATAGAATCCAGGCATTGGAGTTGCTCTGCTGTAAGTAAAGACTGCGTAAAAAATAAGTGCAACGCCTAGCCAACCAACAAACTCACTTAATCTCTTTCCAAAATCTAAACGATTAGGTTGCGACAAGTAAAAGGCAGCAAAGGCACCAATCAGTAATTCCCAGCCTCGCGTGGGCAAGAGAAAGAAAGCTGCGGTTGGCTGAGCGTAAGCACCCCAGTGCGCTAGGGCGAGACTAGCTGCGAATAGAAGCCCCAGCGATCCAAGTAGCCAGCGCTTACCTAGCTTCCAGAACAGCATAAGAAATATCGGGAAGAGAACATAAAACTGCTCCTCTACCGCCAAGCTCCAAGTATGAAGCAACGGCTTAAGCTCTGCTGCTGTCTCAAAGTAACCGCCATCTGTCCAAAAAAAGATATTTGAGAAAAATAGAGCGACAGCAACTAAACTTTCGGAAAAACTCTTGAGATCGGCCGGAGACAGCAAAACCCAAGCGAAAGGAATACAGGCAAGCATCACTAAAAATAGCGATGGCAATATTCGCCTAGCACGTCGCTCATAGAAATTTACAATTGAAAACTTTCCTTGCTCAAGTTCAGCAATAATGATTGTTGTAATCAAGTAACCGCTGATTACGAAGAAGACATCTACACCTACAAATCCACCACTAAACGTCTCAAAGCCAGCGTGGAAAAATATGACTGGCAGCACAGCAAGTGCCCTAAGTCCGTCTATCTCTCTTCTGTATTCCATAGTGTCTTCTCTGCTGACAGTCACTTGCTCGTTTGCTATGGTTGTCGCACTTACAGCAAACTTTTTTCCTGCTGCAAGTAACTGCGATTTTTAGTAGGTAAAGCTTTGTTTAGCTTTAGGTGTAGTTTTTATCTTAAAGAACCTGAGATTCAACAGCTTAGCGATTTTGGTAGGCTTTTGCGAAAGTAGAGAACCTAGAAGTGTTCTAACCGCGATCACAAAGTTACTCCCACTCGATGGTGCCAGGAGGTTTTGAGGTCACATCGAGCACAACGCGGTTAACACCTTCAACCTCGTTGGTGATTCGATTCGAAATTCTTGCCAACAGGTCGTAGGGAACCCTGGTCCAGTCTGCAGTCATCGCATCTTCGCTCGAAACTGGTCGCAAAACAATCGGGTGGCCATAACTTCTGCCATCACCTTGCACGCCAACCGATCGAACATCGGCTAGCAAAACAACTGGGCACTGCCAAATCTCAGTATCTAGCCCAGCAGCAGTTAGCTCGCCTCGAACAATCGCATCGGCTTTGCGAAGTAGGTCAAGTCTTTCTCTTGTTACCTCACCAACAATTCGAATACCAAGACCAGGACCTGGGAAAGGCTGCCTTTGAACAATTGGATCAGGAAGTCCAAGCTGCCTACCAATTTCACGCACTTCGTCTTTGAATAATGTCCTAAGTGGTTCAACGAGTTCAAACTTTAGATCTTCTGGCAAGCCACCAACGTTGTGATGGGACTTGATACCGGCGGTAGCCCCGCCGCCAGATTCAACCACATCTGGATACAAAGTTCCTTGAACCAAGAACTTGATTTCTTCGTTGGCGCTACTTGCCTCTTTCATCAGATCCGCTTGGGCTTCCTCGAAAGCCCTGATGAACTCACGGCCAATGATCTTTCGCTTGGTCTCCGGGTCAGTTACTCCGCTTAGAGCAGTTAGGAATCTCTGCTCGGCATTGACGGTCACAAGCCTGATACCCGTTGCTGCAACGTAGTCGCGCTCGACCTGTTCGGCCTCGCCATCGCGAAGTAGACCGTGGTCAACAAAAACCGCGACCAGTTGGTCCCCCACTGCCTTATGAACCAGGGCTGCTGCAACAGCAGAATCCACTCCCCCTGATAGCCCACAAATTACCCGACCGGAACCGACCTGCTTCTTAATCTTCTCCACTTGTTCGGCGATAACGTTATTAGAATTCCAGTCCGGTGTGATGCCGGCTGCTTTGTGCAGGAAGTTTTCTAAAACGTTCTGTCCAAAATCTGAGTGCTTTACTTCTGGGTGCCACTGCACACCGTAAATCTTTTTCTCTGAAGAAGCGAATGCTGCAACCGGTGTAGTTTCAGTCGATGCCAGCACCTCAAAACCGGCAGGGGCTTTCACAACCTGATCGCCGTGGCTCATCCAACAAGTTTGTGAATCCGGTTGACCGGCAAGTATTTCTCCAGCTGAAGAGACTTTCAAACTTGTAGCGCCATACTCGCGCTTACCGGTTTTATCTACTTGGCCACCAAGCAATTGCGCCAGCGTTTGAAAGCCGTAGCAAATGCCCAGAATTGGAATTCCAAGTTCAAGAATCTTGGCATCGAGATTTGGAGATCCTGGTTCGTAAACACTTGATGGACCGCCCGAAAGAATTATCGCCAGTGGGTTTTTGGCTTGAATCTCGGCGGCGGTTACCTTGTGATGAACAATTTCTGAATACACACCAGCTTCACGAACTCGCCTGGCAATTAGTTGGGCATACTGGGCACCAAAATCAACAACTAAAACCGGCCGACTAATTTTTTGCCCCCGAAAGTGAATCAGCAATTTCCTTTTCGGCTAGCTTCGCGTAGTACTTCTCGGTGTAGAAGGAAAGAAATGGAACTACGCCACCGGAGGCGATAATCAAAAAGCGAACGAAACTCCAGCGCATAAGAGTCCAAACTCTGAAATCGGCAAACAGGTACAACACATACAACCAACCATGAACTACCAAGATGCCAACCGTGAGGCTCAGACCAGTTTCTGGCATACCTTCACCCTCGTTCAGATATGGCTCGGCGGTTAGCAATCCGTTGGGTCCTGCTATCCACAAGTCATAACCAATAAGTGCTCCAAAGCTCACGTTCTCAAGGCGACGAAGTGCCCAGGTGGCCATAAGAAGAAGTAAAAAGAAGCCGGTAATAAATGATGAGACCTTATAAAGCTTTAGAGCAGACCGAATTGCTGGGACCTGAAGCTGGTGGATTGGTCTAGACATACCCCAAGTTTACTTGCTTGGGAGCACCACTACTTTGATGGCTTCTCCGCTTAGGACCGCCTCAATTCCTTTGACCACATCGTCAAGACCAACTCGGGTGGTGATTAGATCGGCCACCTTCACTTTGCCAGAAGCAATTAGCTCTAGGGCCTGTCGGTTGTGTGACGGGCTCGAACCATTTGCGCCCATGAGCATTAGCTCTTTGTAGTGAACTAGATTCGAGTCCACTTGAATCATTGGCTTATCTTTTGGCAATCCTCCGAAAAAGCTAATTCTTCCACCTGGCCTGGCCATTTCTATGGCCTGCTCTTGAGCCTGCCCCGAAGGTGCAGCGGTGATGATCACGCTTGGACCCTTGCCATCGGTCTCAGCCTTGATGATTGCAGTTAGGTCCTCGGTGGACATGTCGATTGCGCGATCTGGCTTTACAACATCAGCCGAAAGCTTAAGCCTTGATCCATTGATGTCAGCCAGGAAAACTTTCTTTGCCCCCAGTGCTCTAGCGAGTCGAACGTGCAGGCATCCAATTGGGCCAGCACCCATAACTAAAACTTCATCCCCTGGGCCAACTCGAACAAGTTCCTGTGCATTCAATACACAGGCAAGAGGTTCGACTACTGATGCTTCTTCGTAGGTAACGCTGTCAGGAATATGGTTTAGTCCATCTACTCGAATTACCTCGTCGGGAACGATCATGAATTCGGCGAATCCGCCCGGGAACTGATATCCCATAGAAAGTTGATTGGGGCAGAATGTCATTTTTCCTGCCAGACAGGCCCAGCACTTGCCACAAGGAATTGCGGCAATGACTTGAACCCGGTCGCCAACCTTAACGGAAGTTACTTCGCTACCAACTTCAACAACTTCACCAGCAATTTCGTGGCCGATGATTTGTGGTGGTTCTAGGCGCGGATGACCGTGGTTAAAAATTTTGGCGTCGGTGCCACATGTAGCACAGGCGTGAATGCGAAGCTTTACTTCCTTGGATCCAGCAGTTGGTTCTTCTACCTGCTCAACTTTGAGATCCTGCGGTCCCCGGTAAATTGCTGCCTTCACTTGTGTTGCCTTTCTAAGCGTTTATTAAATCCAATATTTCTTGCTCTGAAGACGAGTTCATGAGTGTGCTGTATGAGCTCTCATCGAGTAGTTTGTCTGCAAGGTTTCCAAGCAGCTCACCGTGTTCATCCCCCTTGGCAGCTATGCCGATGCAGAGCTTTACCTTTTCACCTTCCCAGTCCACGGGATTTGCAAATCTCACAAATACCAACTGGGTAAAGTTCACATACTTTCTTGAGTCATCCGTGCCATGTGGCAAGGCAACTCCTTCTCCCATGTAGGAAGAAATAATGTTTTCTCTGGCCACCATTGCGTCCAGATACTCAGGCCCTACGGCACCGAGTTCTTGTAAGACCGAACCGCACAGGCGCACGGCCTCCTCTTGCGAGGAGGCCGTGGCGTCTATACGGATTCCGGCCAAAACAAGAAGGTTACTCATCTGAGATGAGTTCGCCCTCCAGTATTGCGTTGACTACACTCTGGATCTTTGGGTCGCCCAGGAACATGTCAAACACCACAACAGGGGTGTTTGGCATTGCCTGTTTGGCCCGCTGACCCAATCCTCGATGACACAAAACCAAATCTGGGTTTTCGTCTTCGAGTTGATTTACGGGTGAGTGAGTCACGACTACGTCATGGTTCTTAAGCGTCTTTGCCAATTGCTTGGCAATCATGACGCTCGAGCCCATGCCGGCTTCGCAAGCGATTACTAATCGCTTTACTTTAGCTCCGGAAATTGAAGTCATGGCTTATTAGCCGTTCTTCATCTTCTTGGACTTAGCCTGTGCTCCAGCTAGGTCTGCGTAGTCATCCTGCTTGCCAGTTTTTAGCAATACCCAACCAACAGCAAATGATGCTGCTGTTGCGAGGGTGATTCCCAAAATTACTCCCAAGTGGTTTCCCGGAGGCGTAACTGCTAGCCAAGCGAAGATTGAACCTGGTGATGGCGTTGCAGCCAGTCCAGCTCCAGTAACCATGAATGTTCCCACTCCAGTAGCACCACCAGCGATAGCTGCCAAAATCATCTTTGGCTTTAGTAGTACGTAAGGGAAGTAGATTTCGTGGATTCCACCAAGGAAGTGGATAACGATTGAACCAGGAACAGATCCACGAAGAACCTGAGGACCTGCAAGCCAGAAAGCTAGCAAGATTCCAAGTCCAGGACCAGGGTTGGTTTCAATCATGAACGCAATTGACTTACCGGTTTCTGCAGCCTCAGCAACACCCAGTGGAGCCAAAACTCCAAAGTTGATGGCGTTGTTTAGGAACAGTACCTTCGCTGGCTCCACAAGTATTGAAACCAATGGAAGTAGGGAAGTGTCAACTAGGAACCTAACTCCCGCACCCAGAACATCTGAGATTGCGGTTACAGCTGGGCCGATTCCGAGGAATCCACCGATGGCTGCTAGTAGACCTGTGATTCCGAGGCTGAAGTTTCCAATCAGCATCTCAAAGCCAGCAGGTGTTACTGGGTCAAGTACAGCGTCGATCTTCTTTAGAACCCATGCTGCCAAAGGTCCCATAAGCATGGCACCAAGGAACATAGGAATTGTTGATCCAACGATTACACCAACGGTTGCCACGGAACCAATTACGGCACCACGCTGACCGTGCACCATACGACCACCTGTGTAGGCAATCAAAATTGGTAGCAAGTTGATGATCATAGGACCAACCATCTTGGAGAGCTCCTCGTTAGGAATCCATCCGGTTGGAATAAACAGAGCTGTTAGCAAACCCCAGGCAATGAAGGCTCCAATGTTTGGAATCACCATTCCCGCAAGGTTTCCACCCAGCTTCTGTACTGCGGCGCGCCACCCGGTTTGGGTGCCTGTTCCGCTTGGAATATAACTACTCATTTAGTCGACTACCTCTCTGTAGTTTTTTTGGGTTGAGTTGCACTCTGACCAAACCTCGCGGCAAAAAAGTTTCTTTTGCCGTTTGGGTTAGCCCCTTCAAACGCTCGAGCGTTCGAAGCTTTTTTGTCGATGGTTCTAGTCATGCTAGATCCACCTCAATTCCTTGGGAGGTAAGTTTCTCAACGTGAAGACGATCTGCATCCACGTCGGTAACTACTCGGTCAATGTTTTTAAAGTTTGCAAATAGAGCAGAGTAGCTGGAGCCAAACTTTGAGTTGTCAGCGAGAACGATCGTCTCGTTAGCGTGCTCAATCATCGCTTTCTTTACTGCGGCTTCATCAGGGTCAACAGTTGAAAAGCCGTGGTTGATGTCAATTCCATTGGTGCCAAGGAATGCAATCTGTGCTCGATAGCTTTGAAGATCTTGAACCGTCTTTGATCCAATCGAGCTAAGTGTTGTTGGTCTGATGCGACCACCCAGCAGATAAACCTGAGTGGATGACTCTCCAAGAATGGAAGCAAGAGTGAGACTGTTTGTCACAACCATCAGTTGTGGCTTGTTGCGAAGTGAATCAGCTAGAAATTCTGTGGTGGTTCCACCGTCAACAAAAATGCAACCTTCTTCTGGAAGGTACTGTGCCGCAATTGAGGCGATGCGAGCTTTTTGTTCCGGGTTGCGGTTTTTACGCTCTGGAAAAGTAAATTCATGTGAAAGGCGGCCAGCAGATATCGCTCCACCGTGAACTCGACGCAGTAATCCGCGCCTTTGAAGAATGTCTAGGTCTCTGCGAACTGTTTCGACTGCAACATGGAGCTTGCTGGAGGCATCGAGCGCGTCAATGCGTCCGTCCTTGTTCGACCATTCAATAAGTCGAAGCCTGCGCTCCTCAGCGAGCATTTGTTTCCTGTCCGAATCTGCCTGATTGTGTAGTTTTCTGACTGATTGAGGAAAAACTAGCAGATAATTTGGCCCAAAATACCAGAAACAGGCAAAAAAGGGCTCGAAAGCTAGAAAAACTAGCCTTGTAGCTCTCGAATTCGGGCATCTTCGACCAGACGCCACCACAAAAACACCGCAAATCCAGCAAACAAAGCCCATTCAAGGGCGTAAAACAGAGTCAGCCAGTTCACCTGGGTGCCCGCTTCGGGCGGAGCAATCACAATTGTCTCTAGTCCAAAGCCTGGGTCTGAGTCCAGCACCATAAAGCCAGCAAAGCTCTGAGCTCCAGAACCTTTATATAGGTTCACCAGTTGAGCCAGCGAGAAGCTTTCCAATAAGTAAGGCTTTGCCGGATCTGTCAGAGCAACTGGCCCCTCAGTCTGAAGATATCTTCCGGTCTGCTCCAAAAAAGCCTGAGCTTGGATTGATTGCATTAATTCCGCTCTTGCGGTTTCTGCTAACGAGAGACTCTCGGCAAAACCAATCCCAACACTCAAGCTTGCGGTTGAGTCACTGTCTTCTAGCAGCACACCCGCATTTGCAATGACCCAATATCCCGGGACCACTTCATCGTTAGTGCGCTGTAAACGATTGGCAACAATGAAAACATTCTGAGTATCAAGCATTAGCTCCGCTTTGACCCTTTTGTTGGCAGCGATTGCCGTAAGCGGCGCTCCGGGTTTTTCTGAATCAATCAGAACAAGTGGTAATTGAGATTTATCCTCTGGTTCAACCTCGGTGAAAGTTCGCTCTAATTGCCACTGACCCAGAAGAGCGAATACTGCCGCAATCGCAAGCGCTAGGAATAATCCAAAAATCCATTTGGGTCTTCTAGCGACCTGAGACCAGGTTGGGTTAGTCATTAGCTCTTTACGTAAGGAGCAATTACAACTTCAACGCGCTGGAACTCTTTTAGATCTGAATAACCAGTAGTTGCCATAGATCTAGCAAGAGCCCCAACAATGTTGGACGCGCCATCGGCTGAAGAAGAAGGCCCGGTAAGAATCTGCTTTAGTGATCCAGTTTGCTCAACGCGCACGCGGTGGCCTCGAGGAAGTTCCGCGTGGAAAGCCTCTTGGCCCCAGTGCCAACCACGACCTGGAGCATCAGTCGAACGGGCAAGAATTGATCCAATCATCACCGCATCTGCTCCGCAGGCAATTGCCTTGACGATATCTCCCGAGGTGCCCAGTCCGCCATCGGCAATAACGTGAACATAGCGGCCACCAGACTCGTCCATGTAGTCACGTCTGGCTCCAGCCACATCAGCTACCGCAGTAGCCATTGGGGCATGGATGCCAAGTACGGCGCGAGTTGTGGAGGCGGCACCGCCACCAAATCCCACTAGGACACCGGCTGCTCCGGTACGCATTAGGTGCAAGGCTGCGGTGTAGTTTGCTACTCCTCCAACGATTACTGGGACATCCAGCTCGTAGATGAACTTCTTTAGATTCAGTGACTCAGAATCTTTGGCAACGTGCTCAGCCGAAACTGTGTTTCCTCGAATCACAAATAGGTCAACGCCGGCTTTCAAAACCACATCGCTAAATTGTGCGGTGCGCTGCGGTGAAAGTGCTGCCGACACTGTTACACCGCCCGCGCGGATCTGGGCGATGCGATCGCGAATTAGTTCTGGCTTGATTGGCTCGGCGTAGATCTGCTGCATTCTTGCGGTTGCTTCAGAATCTTTTAGCTTTGAGATTTCCTCAAGGAGTTTTTCTGGTTTGTCATACCTGGTCCAAAGACCTTCGAGATCCAAAACCCCAACTCCACCGAGTTTTCCAATTTCAATTGCCGTTTCCGGAGAAACAACCGAGTCCATTGGTGCTGCCAGAATTGGCATTGAAAACTGGTAGGCGTCAATTGACCAAGCGGTTGAAACATCCTTGGGGTCACGGGTTCTTCTGGTTGGGACAATCGCGATGTCATCGAAAGCATAAGCGCTCTTGGCGCGCTTGTTTCTGCCGATTTCTATTTCGGTCATGAAGATTTCTCCTAGCGAGTTCCGTAGTTGGGGGCTTCAATAGTCATCTGAACATCGTGCGGGTGTGACTCTTTGAGCCCAGCTGCGGTGATGCGAACGAACTTTCCTTTTTGCTGAAGCTCAGCAATTGTGCCTCCGCCAACGTATCCCATTGATGCCCTAAGTCCGCCGATGAGCTGGTGGGTAACCGAAGCCACCGAACCGCGGTAAGGAACCTGACCCTCGATGCCTTCTGGGACAAGCTTGTCCTCGCGTAGCACATCGTCTTGGAAGTAGCGGTCTTTCGAGTAGCTCTGGGCTTCGCCTCTGGACTGCATGGCTCCGAGGGAGCCCATACCTCTATACGTCTTGTATTGCTTGCCGCCAACGAAGGTGATCTCCCCTGGAGCCTCGTCTGTTCCTGCCAGAAGTGAGCCAATCATCACAGCGTTTGCTCCGGCAACTAATGCCTTGGCAATGTCTCCCGAGAACTGCAATCCACCATCTGCGATAACTGGTACTCCGGCTGGCTTGCAAGCAAGGCTTGCTTGGTAGACGGCGGTAATTTGTGGCACACCAACACCGGCAACAACTCGGGTGGTGCAAATCGAACCTGGTCCAACTCCAACTTTGACTCCGTCAACCCCGGCGTCAACAAGTGCCTGGGCACCCTCACGAGTTGCAACATTGCCGCCGATGATGTCAACATTTTTTGCAAATGGTTCTGACTTTAGTTTCTTTACCATTTCCAAAACGGCTTTGTTGTGACCGTGAGCTGTGTCAACTACCAAAATGTCAACACCTGCATCGACTAGAGCCATCGATCTTTCCCAAGCATCTGTTCCAACACCAACCGCAGCTGCAACAAGTAATCTGCCACTGGAGTCTTTTGAAGCCAATGGATACTTTTCGCTCTTGTCAAAGTCTTTGACGGTGATTAGTCCGCGAAGTTTTCCCTGCTCGTCAACTAGTGGCAGCTTCTCGATGCGGTGCTGCGCAAAAATTGCAATTGCCTTGTCTGGAACAATGCCAACCGGAGCGGTAACCAGGGGCATTGCAGTCATGACGTCCTTGACCAGAGTTGTGGTTCTTTGCACGTCGAGCACAAATCTCATGTCACGGTTGGTGACGATACCAAGCAGTAGGCCATCCTCGTCGATAACTGGCAATCCCGAAACTCGGAACTTGCCACAAAGATCATCGACTTCTTGAATGGTGGCTAGTGGGCCGATGGTTACCGGGTGGGTGATCATTCCAGCCTCAGACCTCTTTACTAGGTCTACCTGGCTGGCCTGGTCTTCCAAAGAAAGGTTCCGGTGCAAGACCCCAATTCCGCCCTGCCTGGCCATGGCAATTGCCAGCCTTGCCTCGGTAACGGTGTCCATGGCAGAAGAAAGCAGAGGGATGTTGATTTCTACTCTTTTGGTGACCTTGGTTTTGGTGTTTACCTGAGATGGAACCACATCAGATTCACCAGGTAGAAGAAGGACGTCATCGTAGGTCAGACCAACTAGGCCAAAGGGGTCTGGCTGGGCCATTTTGTACCTAACTATTGGGGTGAGAAGCTTATGCACCCAAGTCTAGTTTTTTTCAGACCTAAAGACAGTGCTATTCTTTGGTAAACCCTGAAAACTAGGGTAAATCCAAGATGAGGCATTGATGCCCAGGAATGACATGGAGGCACTTTGATCCTCTCAAAAACCCCACAAGGTTCTAGAAGCTGGATTCAGCTACTAATGCTGGCCGTTGTTACCTCCATAACCTTCGGTGGCCTGTTCGCAACCAGCGCACATGCCGACGAAGTTGGCACAGACTTGCCGTTCAAGATTGTTGGAAACGTCAAAAATGTAGGAATCCCTCTAGAGGGCGTTCGTATAGTCGTTTCCGGTGGCGGCTACACCGCTGAAACTGTCACTGACGCAGAGGGCAAGTGGTACATCGGGGTTCCTGAAAAGGCTGGATACACAGTATCTCTTGATCAAGAGACCCTTCCTTCTGGCATTGCAGTTATTGAAGAGGGTGGAGCTGAACAGTCGGTTGAAATTGGACCCTCGGGAAGCGTTACCAAAAACTTCTTCATTGGTGAAGGTGAGCGACTTGTCGTCAGCTTATTTGATCAAGTAATTGCTCGAATTGTTTATGGCTTGAACTTTGGTTTGATGCTTGGGTTGGCATCGGTTGGCCTTTCACTGGTGTTTGGAACAACTGGTTTGTCTAACTTCGCGCACGCAGAGATGGTTACCTTCGGTGCCATCACCGCATTCTTCCTTGGCGGCATCTTGGCGCTACCTATATGGGTTGCAATTCCAGCCGCAGTTGTAATTAGCGGTCTGATGGGCTGGGGTCTGGATTCAGGTCTTTGGCGACCGCTTAGAAAACGCGGGCTTGGTCTTGTCCAGCTCATGATTGTCTCGATCGGTTTGTCTCTCGCTGTTCGTTACTTGTTCCAATTCTTTATTGGAGGAGGAACCTCTCAGCTTCCTGGCTTTGACTCACCGAAGATAAAACTATTTGGCGCGACCTCGCTGAGCGTCATTGACATCTTTTCGATGGTTTTGAGCCTCGTTGTGATTATCGGATTTGCCTGGTGGTTGATGACCACTCAAACAGGAAAAGCCACCCGCGCCATTTCTGACAACCCGGATCTAGCAGCCGCATCTGGTATTGACGTTGACCGCGTGATCCGGATTGTTTGGATTGTGGCAGCTGGGCTAGCTGGTCTTTCGGGTGTGTTGTGGGCTTACTTCCGCCCAGGTATCAAGTGGGACATGGGCGCTCAGATCCTGCTGTTGATCTTTGCCGCCGTGACTCTTGGTGGCCTCGGAACTGCTTTTGGCGCTCTACTTGGCGCACTGGTAGTCGGTTTGTTGGTTGAGGTCTCGAGCCTCGTGATCCCTTCGGATCTGAAGTACGTAGGAGCCTTGGTCGTTTTGATCGTGATCTTGCTAGTAAGACCGCAGGGAATCCTGGGTCGAAAAGAACGAATAGGTTAGGGAAGGCAGCTATGGACTGGTCTGCAATTTTATCCAACACCGCTCAAGGTCTTCTGAGCCCGGCCACTATGGCCTTCTCTCTTGCCGCTTTAGGACTTGCGATGCACTTCGGTTTCGCAGGACTGCTGAACTTTGGTATCGCTGGCTTCATGGCTATTGGAGCCTATGGTTACGCAATCTCGATTCTCACCTTCGGCTTTGAGTGGTGGCAGGGAATCCTAGTGAGCTTGGTTGCCTCGGTTGCCTTCTCGCTACTTTTAGGAATTCCAACCCTTCGCCTTCGCGGTGACTACCTGGCCATTGTGACAATCGCTGCTGCGGAAATTCTTCGCTTGCTATTTCTTACCAACGCCTTCGTTGATGTCACAGGTAGCGCCGATGGACTCTCTGGATACCACAACAGCTTCCGAGCAGCCAACCCGTTCCCCGAGGGTGACTATGGATTCGGTCCTTGGACATACAACAACATCGAGTTCTGGGTTCTAATCCTTGGCCTAATCACTTTGGCTATTTGTGCTTTCTTGTTACTACTTCTTATGAAGAGTCCTTGGGGTCGAGTCATCAAGGGAATCCGCGAAGACGAGGATGCCGTTCGAGCACTTGGCAAGAATGTCTTTGCATACAAGATGCAAGCACTAATCATTGGTGGAGTATTTGGATCCTTAGGTGGGATCATCTACGCTCTGCCATCAGCTGTGAGCCCAGGTGTTTATGTAACTTCGTTGACCTTCTTCGTCTGGACAGCCCTACTTCTAGGTGGAGCGGCAACCGTCTTTGGTCCAGTACTTGGAGCAGTTATCTTCTGGGTGCTTCAAGCGTTTCTATCGAACGTGCTACCTCAGCTGGTTTCCAGCGGAATACTTCCGTTTATCAGTAGCATTCAGGCTTCAACGATCAGGTTCATCCTGGTGGGAGTAGGTCTCATGCTTCTTGTCATTTACCGTCCTCAAGGAATCCTTGGCGACAAAAAGGAGCTGACCTTTGTCAAGTAGTAGCGCAAAACTGCCAGGCAAGCCTGCAGCTAAGACAACCGGATTGCACGTTGGAACAATTCGTCCAGGCGTACCCAAGGTTGATCCAATCATCACCATTGACAATGTGTCTCGTAAATTCGGAGGCCTTGTTGCCGTTGACGTTGAGCACCTAGAGATTCCTCGCGGTGCAATCACTGCCCTGATTGGTCCTAACGGTGCGGGTAAAACTACACTTTTCAACCTATTGACTGGCTTTGACAAGCCAGACACCGGAACTTGGAACTTCGAAGGTAAGTCCCTCGCGGGTATTCCTGCTTTCAAGGTGGCTCAGATGGGTCAGGTCCGCACTTTCCAGCTAACCAAGGCGCTGAGTCTGCTCACCGTTTTGCAGAACATGAAGCTCGGTGCCAAGGACCAGCGCGGTGAGAAGTTGATGTTCTCAATCTTCCCTTTCCTATGGAAGGCAAAAGAACAAGAGATTGAAGAAAAAGCTCTGGAGCTTCTAAAGCGATTCAAACTTGACACCAAGAAGGACGACTTCGCTGCCAGCCTCTCCGGTGGTCAGCGCAAGCTATTGGAAATGGCTCGGGCCCTGATGACAGATCCAGTACTTGTGATGCTGGATGAGCCGATGGCTGGAGTGAACCCTGCTCTAACCCAGTCTCTTCTTGAGCACGTTCTGAATCTAAAGAACGAGGGTATGACTGTATTGTTCGTTGAGCACGACATGCACATGGTTAGGCACATCGCCGATTGGGTTGTTGTAATGGCCGAGGGTCGAGTAGTTGCCGAAGGCCCACCAGATGAGGTCATGAAGAACACCGCAGTTATCGATGCTTATCTTGGTTCCCACCAGGACACTGACCTTGGAACAATCACTGGGCGAATCACTTTGCCACCTAAGGGAAAGAAGTAAACCATGGCTAATGTTCCAGTAATTGAAACCAAATCATTGGTCGCGGGTTACCTACCTGGGGTAAATATCCTTAATGGGGCTAACTTCTTCGCGAATCAGGGAGAGCTTGTTGGAATCATTGGTCCAAACGGTGCCGGTAAGTCCACGCTTCTCAAGGCAATCTTTGGTCTAGTAAAGGTTCGTGAGGGCGAGATCTTGCTAAACGGAGCTTCAATCGCGAACCTTAAAGCTAACCAATTGGTAGCTCAAGGAATCGGATACGTTCCTCAGAACAATAACGTCTTTCCTTCTCTAACAATTGAAGAGAATCTTCAGATGGGCTTGTTCCAGAACCCAAAGAGCTACGCCGAGCGCTTAGAGTTTGTGACCGGAATCTTTGCTGAGCTTGGCAAGAGGCTGAAGCAGCGTGCGGGCTCACTTTCTGGTGGAGAACGCCAGATGGTTGCCATGAGCCGTGCGCTGATGATGGACCCTAAAGTGTTGCTTCTTGATGAGCCTTCGGCTGGATTGTCGCCAGTTAGACAAGATGAGGCCTTTATTCGTGTTTCCGAGATAAACAAGGCCGGTGTGACAACCATCATGGTTGAACAAAATGCCCGCCGTTGCCTCCAGATCTCTGACAGAGCCTACGTGCTGGATCAGGGTAAAGACGCAGTTGTTGGTAGTGGTCGTGAACTACTAAATGACCCAAAGGTTATTGGCTTGTACTTAGGAACCCTGGGCGAATAAAGAAATAACTTAAATGAAAAACCCCCGGGATTGCTCCCGGGGGTTTTTCTAATTGATGCTTACTTGAATGGAACGTAAGTGTTGTCGTCCTGGTAGACGTAAACACCGATGCTCGCCTCAGTTGGGTCACCATTCTCATCGAATGTGATTGGACCAGAAACACCATCGTAGTCAGCGACTCCGCCGCCGATGATGATGTCAGCACACTCAGCAAAGCTGGTGCACTTGGTACCTGAACCGGAACCTCCAGAAACTTCCTGAAGCTTGCCGGCCATGTCAACGCCCTCTACCGATCCAGCAGCAAGTGCTGAAAGAGCTAGAAGAACAACTGCGTCGTAAGCCTCAGGTCCGTAAGCGTAAACAGACTCTAGGTCAGCGTTACCTTCAGCTACCCAGTTGTCGTTCATCTTAGTTAGGAATTCAGGGATGGTCTCAATGTCCAAGCCAGGAAGTGTTCCCTTAGCTCCGGTTAGAGTTCCAGCCTCAAATACGTCTGAGAAGTTAGCAAGGTTTCCATCAACAAAGTAAAGCTTGTCAGATGGGAATCCGCTAAGACCAGGAATAATGGTCTTTACTTCTTCAAATGTGATTAGAACGATTGCATCTGGGTCTGTTGCTAGAACTTCAGCAATCTGAGAAGTGAAGTTAGTGTCACCAGTGTTGTATGTTGGTGCAGCTAGAACTTTACCACCAGCAGTTTCGAAGGCCTCAGTAACGAACGATGCAAGTCCGGTTCCGTATGAGTCGTTTAGAACGATCATTGCTATATTCTCGTGACCGTCAGCAGCGATTAGGTTACCAAGAACCTCACCCTGCAAAACGTCAGAAGGCGCGGTACGGAAGTACAGTCCCTTGTCGTCGTAGGTAGTCAACGCAGCAGATGTGTTTGCAGGTGAGAACTGGATTACTCCAGCACCAACAACCTGGTCAATGAACTGCAATGAGGTACCAGATGAGGCAGCACCAATGATTGCGTTAACGCCAGCGTTTAGAAGACGAGGAATCTCGGTCTCATATGCCTTGTTGTCAGTGTCACCAGAGTCTCCCCAAGTAACCTCAATCTGAACACCCTTGTCGGCTTCGTTGACCTCCTTGATAGCAAGAGCAACACCAGCTTCTTCAGGTGGGCCTAGGAAGGCCAGGTTTCCGGTCTGCGGAAGTGCAGTACCGATCTTTAGTGTTAGCTCGCCGCCAGCAGCGCCACCGTCTCCGGTTGCTGCGCAACCAGAAAGAACCAAAGCAGCAGCAGCTAGGGTAGCAACTGCAGTAGCGGTCTTCCTGTTACGACGAGAGAATGAAAATGAGCTCATTTTTCTCCTTTATATAATGGTTTTTGAACCATCTTCTAAGATATGGTTCAAGCTCCCAATTATAGGTTGGCTAAGTTTTGAAAACCATAGCCTTCAAGCCCCACTTCACTCTTCACGAATCCGAAGCTTTGAAATCGGCCAAAAATAGCCAAAAAAGCCTGAATTTGTAGCTGAAATGGCCAATTTGCTTCGAAATCAGTTGCCAAATGCCCGTTTTTTGGCTTTATTACAATTCGGTTTCAAAATCTGGAACAGGTCTTCTTTAGGAAATCTGAGGGGTTGTTTGCTTACCTCTGTTGGTTAGCTGCCTGAGAGCGTCGAAAGACAAAATGGCCAGGGCTAGCCAGACCATTATGAAACCAAACCAGCGAGCTGGTGCCATTACCTCCTGAAAATAGAACAGCCCAAGTAAAAACTGCAACGTTGGGGTCAAATACTGCATGAAGCCGATGTAACTTAGCGGGACCCGCTTAGCGGCAGCGCCAAAAAGTAACAACGGAATAGCTGTTAGGAATCCATAGGCTGCTAAACCAAGCGATGGTAACAACCCGGCAGATCCGAACTGAATCTCAGAGAAGGTAGCTAGAAAAACTAGCTGGGCGATACCTAATGGAAGCAGCATCGTAGTTTCGATGGTGAAGCTATTCAGTGCAGAAACTTTCCCACCCAATCTATTCTTAGCTAGGCCATACGTCCCAAAAGAGAAAGCGAGCAAAAGTGCAATTACCGGTGGCTGCCCAAGACTAAAAGTCATCACCAAGACCGCTGCAGTTCCGAGACCCACAGCTACCCATTGAAATACATTTAGCTTTTCTTTTAGGAAAATTGTTGCGAGCGCTATTGTCACAAGTGGATTTATGAAATATCCAAGCGAGGCTTCAATCACATGTCCGTCGGCAACAGCAAAGACGTAAACTTGCCAGTTGATATAGATAACGACTGCGGCAATGGATATCCAAAGTAACTGTTTGGGTTGAGAAAATACTGCACGATATTCAGCAAACTTTCTGGTGATCAGGATTGCGCCGATTCCGAAAACGAATCCAAAAATTACTCGCCAGACAACAATCTCAAAAGGTTCAGCGAAAGACAGTGCAGCGATGACAATTGGGAAAGAGCCCCAAATTAGGTAGGCAGAAAGACCGTAGCCAATACCTTTGCCTATCGCTTTCTCACTCACACACTAAATCTAGGGGTATATAAAAACCCCACAAGCAAGCTCGCCTGTGGGGTTTTTATAGAAAACGACTACTTGGTTATAACTGCCAATACGTCTCTGGCAGAAAGTACTAGGTACTCCTCGTTGTTGTACTTAAGCTCGGTGCCGCCGTACTTGGAGAAAATGACGATGTCGCCAACTGAAACATCAACCGGGATTCTTACTCCCTTGTCGTCAACGCGTCCTGGCCCAACGGCGATAACCTCAGCTTCTTGGGGCTTTTCCTGAGCGGTGTCAGGAATTACCAGACCTGAGGCAGTTACCTGCTCGGCAGCTGATGGACGAACAACAATACGATCTTCAAGCGGCTTGATTGAAACCGACATTATGACCTCTTCTTTGTCTAAGTTTTAGGTGGATTAGCACACTCGAGGTGAGAGTGCTAACTAAACAATAGCACGGGAAGACCAGCTCGGCCAAGGCGGGCTTGGTAGCCTGTAGCGATGGAGCGCGAGGACTTTATTAGGCTGGCTAGCCCTGGAGGCCAGTTATTACTTGATGAGCTGGTCTACTCCTCCGATAAAGATGTGCTCAAGATGGTAGCTGGGCTTCGAAAAGCCGGCCATGACCCCATGACCGTGGCAGCTGCCCTTACCCAAGCAAAGCTTCGAAAAAGGGCAATAGCCAAGTTTGGTGATTTTGCATCCAGCATGCTCTTTACCGAGGCAGGTCTTGAGCAAGCCTCGAGGCTTAAAGTCGCTGCCCTGCACGCAGGTAGATTCCGGGCTGCAGGCATAAAAGAGGTAGCGGATTTGGGCTGTGGCATCGGTGCGGAATCTATGGCCCTAGCCGCGCTGGATATTAAGGTTCGGGCCTTTGAAATAGACGAGGTCACAGCAGCCGTTGCCACCTATAACTTGGCAGCTTTTGAGAACGTAACCGTGGAGCTGGCTGATGTTGAAAATCTCGATCTTTCCCAGTTTGAGGCACTTTTTTTGGACCCCGCCAGAAGAGAGCTAAATAGCCCCAAAAAAGCCGAGGCCCAAAGGCATTTTGATCCGGCGAACTACTCACCGAATTTCGATTTCTGTCTAGCCGCGGCCAGATCAAAACCAACTGGGATAAAACTGGGCCCGGGTCACGACAAACGCCAAATTCCAAATGATGCTGAGGCGCAGTGGGTTTCGGTGGAAGGTGATCTGGTTGAACTTGGATTGTGGTTTGGTTCACTCAAGCGAGAAAACATAGCTCGCTCGGCACTTCTAGTCACAGCTGAAGGTCAACACGAGATAACTTCTTCTGAAACCGAAAGTCCTAATGCACCACTTGGTGAATTAGGAAAGTATGTTTACGAACCAGATAACTCCCTTATTCGCTCCAGGTTGATTTCTGATTTTGCAGCACCACTTGGATTGCAAATCATCAGCCCCGACATTGCCTATCTAACTTCTAATGAAAAAATCAGCTCGCCGTGGATGCGTGGCTTTGAAGTGATAGATAACTTAGTTTTTGATCGAAAGCAACTAAAGGCTTACGTGAAGAAAAATGGAATCGGAATTCTAGAAATCAAAAAACGAGGTTCCGATATTTCCCCCGAAGAGCTTCGTCGTGAACCCTCCCCTAAAGGGGAAGGCGCCGCCACTCTGGTTGTTACCAGAGTGGGCGACGCCCACCGAGTGCTAGTCACGCAACCCATCAGCTGACTAGAAGTTTTTTGTTACCAGTCCCAACCCATTCGGTTTCCCATTTCCATTCCGTACCTACCCTTTAGGTAAGTTCCGGCGATTAGGAATCCAATGGTTGTGAGAATCCAGAAGGCGATTGTTACGTATCCCACAATGGTTCCGGCTAGGGCTAGTCCGCGACCGCTTTGGCCAGATTTCTTAATCTGGGTTAGGGCAACGTGTCCTGTGATGATCGCCGCTACCGCTCCAATGGAGGTTAGGGCTGTAGCGATTGAAACAACCGCTAGGGTATTGAGTTTGGTGAAATCGAACTTCTTGTCTTTCTCGGCCATGTTGGCTCCTTCTATTGATTTACCTAGTTCCATTTGAGCACCACAGTCTGGGGAAAGGGTTCGGTTTAGCTGTTAGTAGGCTGTGAGTAGAAATACTCAAGTTTTGGCCATCTTGGCCCAAACCGCCATAATTAGAGCTATTCCCAACACGTCCCAGGAGTAAAGCAATGTCGGCTATCCAAGGAGAAGTCCAGGTTTTGGACCCAATTGGACTGCACGCTAGGCCTGCCAGCCAGATAGTCAAACTGGTCAAAGACTCTGGGCTCGAAGTGCTAATCGGTAAACCAGGCGAAGAGGCGGCTAAAGCGAACTCCGCTCTAAGGCTGCTGGCGCTCAAAGTGGCAACCGGGCAGACTCTCTTGGTTCAAGTGCCAACCGATGATGAACCGCTTGCAACAAAGATGATCAGCGAGATTCAAGAAATTCTCAAAGGCGAATAGTTGTCTGCCAAACCAGGAACAATTCTTAGCGGTTTAGGCGTTGGGCTTTCGCCGGCCCTTGGAGAAGTTTTGGTTGTTGAACACTCACAACTGATTCCCGAGTGGACAAAGTCAACAAAGACTCCGGAGCAGGAAATATCCGAACTAAAAGAAGCAATCGCCTTTGTTTCAAATCAACTTGATGAGCTCGGCGCTAAAGCTGGTGGCACCAGCGCCGAAATCTTTGAAGCACTAAAGACTTTGTTGGAAGACGATGAACTTCTAGAAGTTGCATCTTCGAATGTTGCAGATGGTTGGGGTGCGGCGGCGGCTTTTGGTAAGGCCGTTGATGAGTTCGCCGAACTACTCAAGGGTGACCCAACTTTCGATGAGAGAGTTGCTGACTTTCAGGACCTCTCAAAAAGAGTTCAAGCGAAGTTAGCTGGAATCAAGTTAGACCTGGATCTGCCAACAAAGGCGCGCATTGTTCTGGTTGGTGAAGATTTCTCCCCTGCCGATACGGCGCAATTTACTGATGCGGTGGTTGGTGTTGTCACCCTAAAAGGTGGCCCAACTTCACACACCGCAATCATCTGTCGCTCCAGAAATATCGCAGCGGTCGTGTCCTGCCCAGGTGCCAGCGAGTTGGCAACTGGCGACAGGGTCCTGGTTGATCCAGTGGGCGACAGGGTGATTGTGGGCGATGACGTATCTCTGGCAACCCAAGCCATCAACTTTGTCCCAATTGGCGCCAAATCCCTGATTCCAGTTCGCGCCAACATCGGAACCCTGGAAGATGCCGAATCAGCCAGTAAAACTCTGGCCGATGGAGTTGGGCTCCTTAGAACTGAGCTCTTGTATTTGTCCTCCTCCCATGAGCCGTCAATCGAGCAGCAGGCAAAAAGCTATAGCGAAATCTTGAAGGCTGCCCCCGAGGGGCCAATTGTGGTTAGAACAATTGACGCCGGAAGCGACAAGCCAGTTCCGTTTTTGAATATGCCCGCCGAGGAAAACCCTTCGCTTGGAGTGCGAGGTTATCGACTCCTTGCCAATCATCGCGAATTCGTCGAGGGTCAGCTCAAGGCATTGGAGCTAGCACGCGAAGAATCAGGTCGCGAGGTTTGGGTCATGGCCCCGATGATTGCAACCGTTGACGAGGCCAAGACATTTTCGGACTTGGCTCGTAGTCTTGGCAAATACAAAGTTGGAATTATGATCGAGACTCCGTCGATTGCTTTGCTTGTTGATCAGCTTGCTGGAGTTGTGGATTTTGTTTCAGTTGGAACCAACGACTTGTCTCAGTATCTTTTTGCAGCAGACCGAATGAACCCATCACTTGGCGCACTTTTGAATCATTGGCAACCAGCTCTTATAAAGTCGCTGGCTAGCATTGCCAAGGATGCAAAACAAGCGGGAATATCATCGGGGGTCTGTGGTGAGAGTGCTTCTGACCCAGCCTTTGCAATCTTGCTAGCTGGGCTTGGTTTCGACTCGATCAGCGTTTCTAGATCTCAGGTTGATGCGGTGCACAACGCGCTTTCTTCACTTGAGTTGGAAGACGCTCAAAAGGTAGCCCAGGATGTTCTCCAGGCAAGATCTGCGGAGCAAGCCAAGGCAACTGCGCTTCGAGAAATCGGCGCCAGGTAGTTCGTAAATGGAGCTTGGTAACTGGGTTCTGTATCTGCTGGCAGTAACAGGGCTAACCCTGACCCCTGGCCCCAATGGGCTTTTGGCTCTTACCCACGGGGCAATCTATGGGAGGCGAAAGACCCTTTCGACCATTATTGGCGGCTCTGTTGGCTTTGCTACGGTTATTGCCCTTTCAATGTTTGGAATCGGAGCACTGCTGGCAGCATCGGTTGAGATACTCACGGTGCTCAAGTTCGTTGGTGGAGCCTATTTGATCTGGCTAGGGATCTCAGTTTGGCGCTCACCTGCCCTTGGTACACAAGACACCAAACCGGTTTCTGGAGTGAAGGGCTCGTACCTGTTTAGACAAGGTGCACTAGCAGCCCTTACTAATCCAAAAGGAATTCTGTTTTTTGTGGCATTCTTGCCGCAATTTATTGATCCAAGTATCTCTCTACTTTCGCAGTTTGTAGTGATGGCACTAACTTTTGTGGTTATTGAATTCATCTACGAATACGTCGTAGCTTCGCTTGCCAACACCTTGAAGCCTGCTCTTGCAAAGTTTGGAAAGCGAGTCAATCAAGTTTTTGGTGGAGTGTTTATAGCAATTGGAATTGCTCTGCCGCTTCGCGGCTAGAAATCAATTGTTGAGTAAACCCCAAAGTCTAGATTGCTTGGCTCAACGCCAGTCATAACCATCTGCGCGCCAAGGGACGCAATCATCGCACCGTTATCTGTGCAAAGAGAAAGCGCTGGGATTCGAAGTTCGATTCCTGCTTCGGCGCATCGTTCTGCTGCGACTTCACGTAGTCTCGAATTGGCAACAACGCCACCGCCAAGAATCAGTCTTGGAACATTGTTATCGAGGCAGGCGCTGATGGCTTTGGTAACCAAAACATCCACAACTGCTTCCCGAAACGATGCGGCAACGTCGGGAACAGAAATTGTTTCTGACTTGGATTCGGCCAGCTCGACGTGCCTAGCTACAGCTGTTTTCAGACCTGAGAAGCTGAAGTTGTAGCGATTGTGTTCCATGTCCTTGGGAAGGCTTAGTCCCCTTGGGAACCTAATGGCCTTTGGGTCGCCTTCTTTGGCGGCTTTATCTATCTCCGGCCCGCCAGGATATGCCAGGCCAAGTACCCGAGCCACCTTGTCAAAGGCCTCCCCAGCGGCATCATCTACTGTCTCCCCGAGCAATTGCACGTCATTCAGAATGTCCCGAACGAGCAATAAAGAGGTGTGACCTCCGCTTACCAGTAGTGCCACAGTTGGGGTTTCGAGCTTTCCACGCTCCAAGATGTCCACCGCTACATGGGCTACCAAGTGGTTTACAGCGTAAACAGGTTTATTCAACGAAACAGCTAGCGCCTTAGCTGCCCCTACTCCCACCATGAGAGCTCCTGCGAGTCCCGGGCCATTTGTAACCGCAACAGCGTCGACTTGATCGATTGAAATCTTTGCGTCTTGAAGTGCTTTGGCTAGAACTGAATCCAAAGCTTCTAGGTGTGCACGTGCTGCAATCTCAGGAACTACACCACCGAATCTTGCATGCTGATCCATTGATGATGAAATCACATTGGCAAGTAACTTGTTGCTCTGAACAATTCCAATTCCAGTTTCATCACAACTAGTTTCAATTCCCAAAACAATAGGATCAATCATTTCTGACCCTCCAAATCAAGACGCATCACAATGGCTGCAACACCATCTGGTTGGTAGTAATTCTCACGACGATCGATAGCGTTAAATCCAAGAGAGAGATATAACTTCTGAGGCGTTGGCTTATCCTCGCGAACCTCGAGAAAAACTCCTTTAGCTTTTTGCTCTCTGGCAAAATCTAGAAGGCTTTCCATAAGCTTTCGCCCAACGCCTAATCCCCGATGACTTTCGCTAACAGCAATGGTTTGAATATCGGAACTTGTTGAAGAGGCAAGTTTGCTCAGGCCCGCGTAGCCGATCAAGGAATCACTTTCTTCGGCAACAACGTAGGTTGTGTGCAGGGCAAGGAGTTCACTTTTCATATTTGATTTAGACCAAGCGTCGTTACCAAAACAGGCTTTTTCAATCTGCATTATGTTCTCTAGGTCAGCTTCTGAAGCAATCCTTATTTGATAGCTCATCCAGAAACCTTCGTCGGGTTAGCGTAAGTGGCATCAGGTTCTCTGAGGTAATTAGCCTGAATGGGGCCAGCTGAGGAGCCTTCTGATTGCTGGGCAAGAGCTAGCAATCCAACGGCAGCTGCGGCAACCGGCTCCGAGATGAGCTCATACTCTTGACCCTGTGCCTGGAGCCTAGCTTCCAGCTCAGCTTGCTTACTAACCCCTGGAACCAGAAGGGCTTTAGGGACCCCGTTCGGGCTCTTGCCCTGGTAAAGGCCAAAGTAGACCTCAGATCTTCTGGCGTCTGCAACTACCAATTTCGGCTCGGTTAGGGGCAACTTGAAGGCAATCGCATCTAGAGAACCCACACCATGCAGTCTTGCTTTCGAGCCAGCGGCAAACATCTTGGCGGCGGCAATTCCCACTCGCAGCCCAGTGAATGGACCAGGCCCAATCCCCACAGCTACGTCCGTGACTTCAGCAGAGCTGACACCCGCTTTCTCGATACAGCTAGCAATGAGTGTCCCAATGTTTTCTGCGTGACGCATTGGGTTTGGATCTGCTGACTCAGCTAATACTTTTCCATCTACCAGCACAGCAACCGAGGTTCCTTGTGAGGTATCAAGGGCTAAAACAATCTGCTTCATTATTTCTCACCTAGTACTTCAAACACATCGCCGAGTCTTCCCTGGCCGTAGACAGTGAGCTTACGTTCCTCGGATTCTAGAAATCTTTCAATTTCAATTTCTAGAAGTGATTCACTAAGGCCATCGGTGAATCCCCTGCCCCACTCGATAACTGAAATTGAGTTTGAGTAATCGATGTCTAGATCATCTAGCTCTCTAGGGGCAGACAATCGATACGCATCAATGTGCACAAAAGATGCACCTGATTCTGTTGGGTGGGTGCGTGCAATGAGAAATGTCGGAGAAGAAATGCTTCCTTGAACTCCAACGCCTTCTCCGATTGCTTTAGTGAGGGTAGTTTTTCCAGCACCTAAGACACCGTTGAGGGAAACCAAATCTCCTGGCTTCAGTAATGAACCCAGCCGAACGCCAAGCTCATGCATCTGATACTCGTTTTTTATCAAAATCGAAAGTTGCTTAGGGTTGCTCAACGAAAGACCCGCTTTGCCCGGCCGCCCATCTTGGTAACTATTTCATAATTGATGGTGCCGGCGGCGAGGGCTAGATCTTCAGCACTTGGTTCGCCCTTGGTTCTATCGCCGATGATTACGACCTCATCGCCAACTTCGGCGCTATCGGGTCCTAGATCCAGGATGAACTGATCCATGGCCACCCGAGCCAGAACTGGGTATTTCTTGCCATTAAGTGACACCTCCGCTTGCCCGGTGGCAACCCTCGGGAACCCCTCGGTATAGCCAAAAGGCACCAGGGCTAGCGTGGAATCAGCCTTGGTTCTGTGCAGGTAGCCATAACTGACACCGTGGCCTGCTGGCACCTTCTTGACGTGCACCACCTCGGAGCTAACTCTCATGGCTGGTAACAAACCGTAGTCTCTAGCAATTACCTCGGGGCTGGGGTCAATGCCATACATAGCAGCACCGACTCGAACCATGTCCAATCTGGTACTTGGATATCTCAAGGCTGCGAGGCTGGCGGCGATGTGACGAATCTTGAATCTTGCGCCAAGCTTGGCTGCTTTTTCTATGGCTTCTTCAAATACTCGAAGTTGTTCCAGATCATCTTTCTCACTGGTCCCAGAAAGGTGTGAGAAAACTCCAACCAATTCAATAGCTCCGCTGGCTGAAAACTCAACTGCTTTTTCGATAAGCGCTGGCCAGCTCGCAAGATCAGAACCGTTTCTGCCAAGTCCGGTGTCAACTTTTAGATGCACCTTGGCAACCTTGCCAACTTTCTTGGCAGCAGCTACGATTTTCTCCAAAGTTGCAAGCGCAGATGCGCCAAGTTCAACATCGTTACTGATGGCTTCTTCGAACTTGGTGTTCTTGCCGTGGAGCCAAGCCATAATTGGAGATTTGATTCCAGCGTGGCGAAGCTCCATGGCCTCATCTATGTCTGCCGTTCCAAGAATATCAACGCCGATTGATTCGAGTTTTTTGGAAACTTCAATCATGCCGTGGCCAAAAGCATCCGCTTTAACAATTGCTAATACTTGACCACCGGTTAGTTTCTTTAGGGTCTTGTAGTTATTTGCAATTGCTTCTAAATCAATAGTTATAGTTCTCAATTTGTAACCTCAGCAACGACATAGGCAACTGCCATGTTGCCATCGTGACTCAAAGAAAGATGAAATTGGCTGATGCCGTGTGACTTGATAGTCTGCTCGGTCTCACCGGTAAATTCAAAATACGGCTTGCCGTCTTGGTCCTTGGCAACACTTACCCCTTGAAAAGATAGCCCCTTGGCTTTGCCCACTGCCTTCACGAGCGCTTCCTTAGCTGCGAATCTGGCAGCTAGAGATTGGAGGGAAAGCTCCCGCTCGCTCTCGGTGAATAACCGATCTCGAAGCTTTGGGGTTTGGTCTAGGGCTTTCTCGAATCTTTGGATGTCAACCAAATCAACACCGATTCCAAAAATCATTACTCGACCGTGACTGATTTGGCCAGGTTCCTCGGTTGATCCACGTCGAGACCCTTAGCGGTTGCGAGCTCCATGGCAAATGCTTGAAGTGGGATAACGGTCAGAATTGGTGCCATCAACCACTCGGTTGCTGGCACGAACCAAACGTTGGTCGCGTAGTTGGCAACCTCGGTGTCGCCCTGGACCGCGATAGCGATTACCTCAGCGCCACGAGCCTTGATTTCTTGGATGTTGGAAACGACCTTGGGGTGCAGCGGGTCTGCTGGCGCGGGAAGAATAACAATCACTGGCTGGCCCTGCTCAATAAGTGCAATAGGGCCGTGCTTTAGCTCACCGGCGGCAAAACCTTCAGCGTGGATATAGGCAAGCTCTTTGAGCTTGAGTGCTCCCTCCATCGCCACTGGGAACCCAACGTTTCTTCCAAGAAACAAAACGGTCTTTGCTTTTTCCATCTTCTTGGCAAGCTTTGCCACCTGACCAAGTGAAGCTAGCGTCTCTTCGACCTTGGCTGGAAGTTTCAAGAGCTCTTTTCCAAGAGTCATCAGCTCATTGCGATCAAGAATCGCTCGATTGGCTGCCAGGAATAGCGCCAGTAGATAAACCGCAGTCATCTGCGCTGTTAACGCTTTGGTGGAAGCTACCGCAACCTCGGGCCCGGCGTGAGTGTAAATAACTGCATCGCTTTCACGGGCCAGGGTAGCTCCCTGAGTATTGCAAATAGCCAAGACCTTGGCACCTTGTTCTTTAGCAAAGCGAGTTGCCATCAAAGTGTCCATGGTTTCCCCAGACTGGCTAACGGCAACAATCATGGTCTTTGTGGTCAAGATTGGGTCGCGGTATCTAAATTCGTGAGCTAGCTCAACTGAGACCGGGATCTTGGCCCACTTCTCGATAGCGTACTTAGCTATCTCGCCGGCGTAGCTTGCTGTTCCACAAGCAACAACAATGATTCGTTCGATTTCGTCGAAGTACTTCTTATCGAGAGCATCTAAATCTCTTAGGGTAACTAGCCCGTCGGAGTTAACTCTCCCCATCATGGTGTCTGCTACCGCTTGCGGTTGGTCGGCAATTTCCTTAGCCATAAATGATGGCCAGCCACCCTTGGAAGCCTGGGATGCATCCCAGTCAATTTTGAACTCTTTGCTAACTACCGGCGTTCCATCAAAGTTTGTGACACTCACGCCAGTGGAGCTCAGGCTAACTATTTGGTCCTGCCCAACCGAGATTGCCCGCTTGGTATGTTCAACGAAGGCTGCAACGTCACTTCCTAAGAAGTTCTCACCGTCTCCTAGGCCAATTACCAATGGAGCATTTCTTCTGGCAGCCAGAATCAAATCAGGGAATTCCTCGTGGATGATCAAGATAGTGAAAGCGCCGTGGAGGCGATTTACTACCTTGCCAAAAGCAAAAGCTAAGTCTCCAGATTTATCAAACTCTTTGGCAATCAAGTGTGCTGCTACCTCGGAGTCTGTCTCGCTAGCAAAGTTGGTGCCGGATGCCAAAAGCTCTTGCTTGAGTTCAGCAAAGTTCTCAATGATTCCGTTATGAATCAGGGCAAGTTTTGAATGGGACCCGCCCAGATGCGGGTGGGCATTTTGATCTGTTGGGGCACCGTGGGTTGCCCAACGGGTATGACCGATTCCAGTCTTGGAAGATTCCATTGGGTTGGCTTCTATATCTGCAACCAGGTTGTCTAGCTTTCCGGCTTTCTTCCTGGTCTCTAGGGTTCCAAGAGCGGTGATTACAGAAATACCCGCGGAGTCATATCCGCGATACTCAAGGCGCCGCAATCCCCCAAGAATTACATCTTTGGTTGATTTCGGTCCTACATATCCAACAATTCCGCACATACCTCTAATTTACGGCAGAATGACTTGTTGTGAGTGCTTCCGGTTCCCCTGCAACCCCTATAAACCAGGGCGAGCTGACCCCATTTGTTGAAATATTGCGATCGGACTGGTCTCAGCTCGGAAATTCAACAAAACAACCTTTGACCGAGTCAGAAATCTCTCAAATCAGAGGTCTCGGTGACTTTCTTGACCTAACGGAAGTCTCAGAAGTTTATTTGCCCCTTAGCCGTTTCCTAAATTTGTATGTGACAAAGCACGCTGACATCCATAAAGCAACCAGTGAGTTCTTGGGAGAGCGTGCCAAACCCGTGCCGTTCATTATTGGTGTTGCCGGTTCGGTGGCCGTTGGTAAATCAACTGTTTCAAGATTGCTGCGCGAACTACTGAGCCGTTGGGAGGGAACGCCAAAGGTTGCCCTGGTCACCACCGATGGGTTCCTATATCCAAATCAAGAACTAGAAAAACGATCCATCATGGACCGCAAAGGTTTCCCGGAATCCTATGACCGGTTGGCGCTGATCAAGTTTGTTTCGGATATCAAAAGCGGTAAGTTCCAAGTTTCAGCGCCGGTTTATTCTCACCTAACTTACGACATCATCCCTGGTGAACAAGTTGTTGTTGAATCCCCGGATGTTTTGATTATTGAAGGACTCAATGTTTTGCAGGCACCAGGGCCAGATCAAGACATAACCTTGAGCGACTTTTTTGACTTCAAGATTTTTGTCGATGCGGAAACACAAAACATCTCCAAGTGGTTTCTAAATCGCTTCCACGCTCTACGCGAGTCTGCCTTTACTAACCCGGAAAGCTATTTTCACCGCTA
>JAIOXP010000041.1:0-8470 GCA_021741705.1 Rhodoluna sp.
GAGCACAACCCAAGTCGGAAACGATTTTGTTAGCTTGCTCACTCTCATGGGTGGACAAGTCTCTCGAACCGGAACCGGGATGAGCGTTACTCGAACAGGTGAGATTAACGGCATTGAGATTGACTTGTCTTCTGCTGGTGAGCTCACGCCAGTAATTGCAGCTTTGGCGGCGCTCGCGAAATCTAAATCGGTTATTTCTGGCGTAGCACACCTTCGAGGACATGAAACAGACCGACTAAAGGCCCTGGTCGATGAGATCAACTCCATCGGCGGCAAGGCAACCGAAACCCAAGACGGGCTAATCGTAGAACCAGCGGATCTTCGAGGTGGCCTCTGGAAAACCTATAGCGATCACCGAATGGCCACCGCTGGTGCCATCATTGGGCTTCGAATTCCAGGCATTGAGATTGAGGACATAACAGTAACTTCCAAGACCATGCCTGGCTTTGAGTTGCTGTGGAGCAAGATGCTTGGGGCTACTAGTTGAGTTGGCTCTATGAACCAGAGCCGGGAGCTCATGACCTAGACGAGTCTGATTTCAAGGCTCGTCCCAACCCCAAAGGCAATAAACCAAGGACCAAGATACGCCCTGATCACAGCGGAGCAGCACTTGGCATGCTTATTGGAATCGATAAGAATCGCTATCAGGTTTTGCTCCAAGAAGGCAACTACCAGGTCAACGCAACCCTAGCCAAGGAGCTTCGAAACAATGGTCCTGCGGTTGGAGACATTGTTTCTCTCGCGGGAGACACCTCCTCAGATGATGGTGCGCTTTCTCGAATTGTTCGAATCGAACCAAGAACTACTTTGCTTCGGCGTAGCGCCGATGATTCAGATCAGGTTGAAAGAGTAATTGTTGCCAATGCAACTCAGCTCATGATTGTGATTGCCGCAGCTAATCCAGAGCCTCGAACCCGATTGGTTGATCGCTATCTGGCTGCCGCATATGATGCCGGACTAAAGCCAATCATTTGTGTCACAAAAACTGACCTTGCTGATCCTTCGGAGTTTCTGGATAACTTCCAAGGCCTAAGTATTCCGATAATTCGAACAAGGTCGGATAGTTTTCAACTAAGCGAAGTGTTAGATCTTTTGGCTCGGCAAACAACCGTGCTGGTGGGTCACTCCGGTGTTGGTAAATCAACTTTGGTAAACGCGCTTTCTCCCGATGCTAATCGCGCAGTCGGAAGTGTAAACGCGGTTACCGGTCGCGGTCGTCAAACTTCAACTTCTGTTCGCGCAATAGCCCTTGATGATGGTTGGATAATCGACACCCCGGGAATTCGCTCCTTCGGCCTTGGGCACATCGATCCCAAGAACTTACTTCGGTCCTTCGAAGATCTTTGGGAAACTATTCGATCTTGCCCCAGAGGTTGCACTCATCTAATTGACTCACCGGATTGCGCCCTCGATGAGGCAGTTGCGGTAGGTGCGCTTGGGCCTCAGGGCGCTGGCCGGGTGGATTCGCTTCGAAGGCTGATGACTTCGCTAAGTTAGAAGTTCACCCCGAACCTGGAGATACAGCCTCTTGCCCAAGATCAAACCCCTGCACGGCAGAGTCCTCGCCCTGGTGGGACTTTTGTTGGTGGCGCTAAACCTTCGCACCGTAGTTTCCTCGTTATCGCCGATCATCCCCTTTATTCGCGAGGACCTTGAGCTTTCGACCTTGGCGGTTTCCTTTTTGGGAATGCTCCCACCTCTTGGTTTTGCGCTAAGTGGTCTTCTGGCACCAATGCTCACTCGACGAATCGGTTTGGAAGCTGCTTTGCTGGTGCTTCTTCTAATCATTGTTTTGGGAAACCTAGTCAGGGCGTTTTCTGGCGACTGGTCGCTTCTTAGCGTTGGAACCTTTGTTGCCATTGTTGGAATGGGTATGGGAAACGTTTTACTTCCAGTTGTGGTGAGAAAGTACTTCCCCGATCGAATCGGTTCTATGACAGCGCTTTATCTAACGATTGTTTCCATTAGCGCACTGACACCACCTCTTATTGCTGTTCCGGTGGCGCAAGAATTTGGCTGGAGATTGGCTCTTGGTCAGTGGGCCATAGTTGGAGCAATTGCGATGATTCCTTGGATCTTTGCTTTGCGCTCCAACAAAATTGAAGAACCAGTTGTAACCGAGACACTTTCTATTCCAATTAGCGTTCGACACATAAAGATTTGGAAATCTCCAACGGCTGTTTCAATGGTCGTAATCTTTGCGGTGTCTTCGCTAAATGGCTACGCATCTTTTGCTTGGCTACCGCAGATTCTTATTGATGAGTCTGGCTCCACCCCGTTGGAAGCAGGAATTCTTTTGTCGGTGTATGCCGGAATGGGAATGCCGGCTGCGTTATTAATGCCAAGACTTGCAGTTAGATTCCCAAATCAAGCACCACTTATTTACCTAAGTGGAGTCTTGTTCTTTACCGGCTACGCGGGGCTTATCTTCTTGCCGGGAAACCTCTCTTGGATATGGGTAGTGCTAATTGGCCTGGGGCCGATTCTGTTTCCATTGAACTTGGCTTTGTTCAACATTCGCTCCCGAACCCAAGAAACGCTTCTTCGAATCTCCGGTTTTGCCCAGGGCTTTGGTTATCTAGCTGCTGCCCTAGGTCCCCTGATGCTAGGTGTGCTGCACGAGCTAACTGGCAACTGGACCAGCTCGCTGTGGTTTCTATTCCTGACCGCTATTCCGGCTATTTTTGCCGGACGGGTCATAGCCAGGAAAAACACCATCGATCAGGAGCTAGAACTTAGTAGCTAGGCTTTGTAAGGCTAAAAAGCCAGTTTTTGGGAAATTTTTTGCCATAACTGGGCATAAGTTGCCAGCTTTGCTGGTTGACCCTGTCTGTTGCCAATAAGACAAACGAAAGGTAAGGCTCTTGAAGATCTATGACGACATAACCCAGGTGTATGGAAATACGCCCTTGGTTCGAATCAACAGAATCATGGATGGCGCAGGAGCCGAAGTCCTCGCCAAGCTCGAGTTTTACAACCCAACCTCCACCGTTAAAGACCGTCTAGGTATCGCGATTATCGACGCGGCAGAGCGCTCGGGTCAGCTAAAGCCTGGTGACACCATCGTTGAGGCAACCAGCGGTAACACTGGAATCGCAATCGCGATGGTTGCGGCTGCCCGTGGTTACAAAGCCATTTTGACGATGCCTGAATCCGTGAGCCTTGAGCGCAGAACTCTGCTTCGCGCTTTTGGTGCAACCCTGGTGCTTACCCCAGCAACCGAAGGTATGAATGGTGCGGTTAGCAAATCAGAAGAGATCGGTAAAGAAACTGGGGCGGTTTTAGTTCGCCAATTTGAAAATGAAGCTAACCCAGAAATTCACCGTAAGACTACCGCGATGGAAATTTGGAACGACACCGACGGTGAAGTTGCCGCTTTAGTTGCTGGAGTTGGAACTGGTGGAACAATCACTGGAACTGGCCAGAGGCTAAAAGAGCTAAACCCAAACATTAAAGTCTTTGCAGTTGAGCCTGCCGCATCACCGCTTCTAACAGGAGGTGCTGCGGGATCTCATCCACTGCAGGGAATTGGCCCTAACTTCATTCCACCGATTCTTGACCGAAGCGTTTACGACGAGGTGCTTGATGCGCCAAGCGAAGAGGCAATCAAGTATGCTCGCCGTGCCGGAACAGAAGAAGGAATTCTTGCCGGAATTTCTTCGGGAGCAGCCCTGTGGGCAGCGGCCCAGGTTGCCAAACGCGAAGAGTTCAGGGGTAAGAAAGTTGTAGTTATCATTCCGTCCTTTGGTGAGCGTTACCTTTCAACTGTCTTGTATGCCGATCTAAAGGAAGAAAAGTAAAAGTTGTCCATTAAAGAAGACCTACAGGCGGGTATCGATCGCGATCCTGCGACCTCGAGCCGGCTAGAGCTATTTCTAACCTCGCCTGGCTTGCATGCGATTTGGATGCATCGCGTGGCCAACAAGATCTGGAAGCTAAAGCTTCGAATACCAGCAAGAATGTTCTCCAACTGGGCCAAGTTTCTAACCGGCATTGAGATCCACCCGGGAGCAACAATTGGCCGCAGATTCGTGATTGATCACGGAATGGGAATCGTAATTGGGGAGACTTCAATAATTGGTGACGATGTCCTAATTTACCACGGAGTTACCCTAGGCGGTAAAGAGAACTCAGCTGTTGATCGTCACCCAATCATTGGCTCGCATGTTGTTATCGGTGCGGGAGCCAAAGTTATTGGACGCATCACAATAGGCGACAACTGCTACATCGGAGCAAACACGGTTGTGACCAAGAATGTCCCAGCGGGTTCAACTGTGGTGGGAGAAACCGGCAGGGTTCTAAGCAAGAAAGAAGCCGTCTCAGGGCACTGGGTGTCTGACGAATACGTTATCTAGAAGAAGCTAAGTGATCTTCAAGATTATCTAGGTAGCTTTCCATTCCATCCTTGGCAGCTTCTGCTTCCTCGGCGTCCATATAGCCAAACTGAGAAAACCGAACCCAAGACTCATTGCCTCTGGCTTCAAAATCAATTTCGACCACATGGTGCAGCTGGTCGTCACCTCGCAGGTTGAACTCCAGTTCGTCTTGGGAGTAAAACATGGTGTGGACAAGCTTTTCTTGGAAATTCACTTCTGTGTACTTACCCCAAAAGTATGCAATAAACCCATTCACCGATACATCTATTGCTATGGACCAATCCCCGCCGACAACCGTTTCGCTAGTTGCAGAGTTTGGGACGATATCGAGAACTTGTGGGCTGTACCACTGCTGCAGTTGATCAGCTTCTACCCAAGCATTCCAAAGGGTAGCTAGTTCTACCGGGTATTCCCGTTCGACGAAATAGAGCGGAGTTTTCATTAGACGTTAAATCTAAACTCCACCACATCACCGTCTTGCATGATGTATTCCTTGCCCTCCATGCGGACCTTGCCCTTGGCCTTGGCTTCTGCCATAGATCCATTAGCTACCAGGTCATCGAAGGAAACGATTTCTGCCTTGATAAAGCCTTTTTGAAAGTCGGTGTGGATTACTCCAGCAGCTTGCGGTGCACTCCAGCCCTGCTTGATAGTCCAGGCTCTGGCTTCCTTGGGTCCTGCCGTCAGATAGGTCTGAAGCCCAAGGGTTCTAAAGCCAATTCGAGCTAGCTGATCAAGACCGGATTCGTCTTGACCCAAAGAAGCAAGCAGCTCGGCTGCTTCGGACTTCTCTAAATCAATTAGCTCGGATTCAACCTTGGCGTCCAAAAATACCGCCTCAGCTGGTGCGACTAGATCTGCCATAGCTTTTTTCTTGGCGGCATCTGTGAGAACTGCCTCGTCAACATTGAATACATAAATCGTTGGCTTGGAGGTCAGTAAGCCAAGATCCTTGATTGGCGAAAGATCGACTTTGGTCTTGGAAAGCGGGTTGCCGGCATTCAATTCCGCGAGCGCCTGATCGATTGCTACCAAGGCTTCCGGCTCAGCTTTTTTGCCTTTGATTTCCTTTTCAATTCTTGGTCTTGCCTTTTCTAGAGTCTGCAAGTCCGCCAGCATCAATTCGGTGTTAATGGTTTCGATATCACTCGAAGGCTCGACCTTGCCATCCACATGAATTACATCAGAGTCAGCGAATCCTCTGACAACCTGGGCGATGGCGTCTGCTTCGCGAATGTTGGCAAGGAACTGGTTTCCAAGCCCTTCACCCACAGAGGCACCCTTTACGATTCCTGCAATATCAACAAAAGACACTGGGGCAGAAAGAATCTTTTCGCTACCAAAAATCTTCGCTAACTTGGTGAGTCTTTCGTCTGGAAGGTTTACCACTCCAACGTTTGGCTCAATGGTGGCAAATGGGTAGTTAGCTGCCAGCACGTTGTTTTTGGTGAGTGCGTTGAAAAGAGTCGACTTGCCCACATTGGGTAGTCCTACGATTCCAATTGTTAGAGCCACGGGATACCACTCTACCTGTGGTTCGCAAGTGGCAGACTACTTCTATGCCCCTTGATTTCACAGCCATTGACTTTGAAACAGCCAATGGGTCACCCGCGAGTCCATGCGCAGTTGGTCTTATTCGGGTTCGTGACTCTAAACTGGTAGCAACTCTAGAACTACTGTTTCGACCTCCGGTCCCCCATGACTGGTTTAGTGAGGGAAACATCAGAGTTCATGGCATTACCCCCGCGATGGTTCAGGACGCCCCCGCATACTCAGAAGTAATAAACCAAATGCTGGAATTCATCGATGAAGATCTGCTTGTTGCCCATAACGCCTCATTTGACATGGGTGTTTTGGCAGCTAGTGCCAAAGCGATCAATCACGAGCTTCCAAAGTTGCGATATGGCTGCTCACTGAAGATTGCCCGAAAGACTTACAACCTCGAAAGCTACCGACTAAACGCCGTTGCCTATGCCATAGGTCATGAGGAGTTTGAGCACCATAACGCGCTAGCCGATAGTGACGCATGTGCCCGGATTGTCATACACGCTGCCCAAAGACACGGGGTGCAGGATCTTCCAGAGCTACTGGCGGCAACGAAGGTTCGCCTGGGTGCGCTCTAGTGGCCTGGATTGTCGCCAGCTAATGGCATAGTTCTAAGCATGGAACTTATTTACTTGGGTATCGGTTTGGCCGTAGGTCTAGTTATTGGTGTGCTTATTGCCATGCTTCGATCAAAAGGGCCAACTGGCGATTCATCGCTAGCTATCAAGCTCGCCTCGGCTGAAGCCACGGTTTCGGGCCTGACTGCCCAGTTGGAAACCGCTAACCGGGAACGAGTAGCCAGGGATGAGCGAGATCGCGAAGAAAACCGTTTAATCAAGGAACTAGCTCCGGTTAAAGATCGCTTGGAGCAAATGCAGCTATCGGTAGCATCACTCGAGAAAGAGCGCACCGAGCAGTTTGGAACTATTCAAGAGCAGCTCAAAAACGCAGTTAACTCCGATGAGCAACTTCGCAAGACCACGATGGCGCTATCGCAAGCGTTGTCTTCCAATTCCATTCGCGGAGTTTGGGGCGAGACGCAGCTTCGAAAACTTGTTGAGCTGGCGGGACTTATCAAGCACGCTGACTTTAGCGAGCAGGCAACTTTTTCTACTGATAGTGGATCTGGAAGGGCTGATTTGATTATCAATCTTCCTGGTGGCAAGTCTTTGGCGATTGATTCCAAGGTGCCGTTCAATTCTTATCAGGAAGCTTCTGCTATTTCAGAGCACGCTGAAGGCGAAGACGCCAAGAAGCGACAGGAGCTAATCACCGCTCACGTGAAGGCAATGAAGCTTCACATTGACGCACTATCAAGTAAAGAGTATTGGACCGGATTAAACGCCAGTCCAGATTTTGTTATTGCTTTTGTGCCTTCCGAGTCTTTGTTATCTGCTGCCCTAGATGCAGATCCCGCGCTACTGGAATATGCCTTCAAGAAAAATGTTGCGCTAGCTTCACCGGTTAGCTTGTTTTCGGTTCTAAAAACCATCAACTACATATGGCGGCAAAATGCCGATGAGAGTTCGGTTCGAAACATGATTCGACTTGGAAAAGAGCTCTATGAGCGAGTTGGCAAAATTGCCGAGCACGCAGACAAATTGGGCCGCTCAATTACCAACACCGTAAAGGACTACAACGTATTCGTATCCTCGCTAGAGACCAGGGTTCTGGTGACCGCCAGAAAACTCAACGATCTGGACGAGAATCAGCTCGGAACTGAGGAGATTCCCACCCCCACCCCCATCGAGGCTGGTCCCACTTCAATTACCGCTAACGAGCTCCAGAAAGACTGATTTCCTAGCCAATCTGTGACTTAAGAGCCTCTTTGTCTGGTTTGGTTATACTCGAAATCAAGCTCACAAAGGCGTTTGCAGCTCCAAAATCCCTGTTGGACAGCTTCATAGCTGGCTCCACTAATTGAATCCGCAAGGAGAACCTGCATGTCTGGAATGGCAACAAAGTCCCCAATTGTCACTCTGACGCCCGCTCCTACTTTGGATAGAACTTACACAGTTACTGATCTAGTAAGCGGTGCGGTAAACCGAGCAGATGCTGTTGGCGAAGAACTTGCCGGTAAAGGTATCAACGTTGCAAGAGCTCTTCACTTGGCCGGCATTCCAGCTCCTGCGGTTGTTCCAATTGGAAACGCCGAAAAAGGTATTTTAGATCGAACCGGTTCAAAGAATTTTCTGGTGCCGCTGTGGATCGATGGCACCATTCGAGTTTCAACAACAATTCTTGAGCGCGGTGGCACCACAACCAAAATCAATGAAGCACCAAAACCGCTGAGCTCAAAAGAATGGCAGCAAGTTATTGAACTGACGGAGAAAACCGTAATCGAAAACGAAGCTAAGTGGTTGGTTATAGCTGGAGCACTGCCACTCGATGAATCAACTGGAACTTTTGTTGACCTGCATCCGATTTTTGAACGAATGGAAAAACTCGGCGTTCGAGTTGTTTTAGATACAAGTGGTGAACCGCTTGCCTATTGGGTTCGTCAAGGAGAAGCTGCGATTCTAAAGCCAAACGCTGAAGAGCTTGCATCG
>JAIOXP010000042.1:0-7331 GCA_021741705.1 Rhodoluna sp.
GCGTTACTCGCTCAAGAAGCGTGAGGACTGAGGAAAAACCTTAGACTGTCGCGGTTGCGTAGCTGGAGAGTGTGAAAATGACAAAACCTCTGATTTCTCAGAGGGTTTTTCACTGTCTCATTAGTGAACAAGCGTTTTCACACTGCGCGGAGAGTGGTTGATTCGCACCACCGCCCTGTTGCCCGCATGAAAATGACTTCATGCTTACGAGAAACGCTTTCTATGCCATCTCTCTACGTCATTGTCTTTCTTCCAGCCCTTGATTGAGCTAGCGAGAGGACAGCAAAAAGAATCGAGGCTATTGCAGCTAGAGCTACAAAACTAATGATTGTCAGCACGCTCGGCGAAGAGAACGGCTCAGCCCTAAGCGACTGCCACGTCACAAGTCCAACAAAACCAAGCCAAGTGATGTTTCCAACAAGGATCAGTGGAACTCGGAACGCAAGAGGCAGTAGCAAAGATATGGCCAGCAGAATGACCGCCACCTGAATGGAGTGCAGTCCAAAGAAGTGCCCTACTCTCAAATCACCGGCGACTGTGCTCCAGCCAAGAAATGGTAGACCAGGACCACCATCTGAGACTCCAACCGCGTGGGCTCCAGCTATCCCTTGGTAGTTAGCAAGTTGGGTGGCGGTTGGCCAAGTCATCAAGTAAGCAAGCCCCATACCAACTGCAGTGTTGATGCTTCCTAAGGCAAGTGCCAGCTTGAGATTGAACTCCTGCTTTTGAAACAAGATCATCACGCTGATGAAGATTGTTGCGAAAAGAACAAATGAAATGAAGGTCGCCATAATTGACCAAATTGCAATGGCGGTGGGAGTTGAAACATTGAAATGGCTAGTTTCACCAATGCTTGCCATTGCCAAGATCAGAACGTTCTCAACGGCAAGGGATACCGCGATAACTAATCCTGTGAGCTTGACCCACCGGCGACCTCTCGTAAGGAATGAGCTAAGCCAAGAGTAGGTGAGTGAGAAAATTGCCACAGAGATGTAGAACTTGATTGGCTTTTCCCAAACAGATACTCCAAGCAGTTCCCTTGAGTCCAGTATCCACAAAGGGATAAGTGCAATGGCGACCACGACGCAGATAACCGCTAGCCAGAAAAGAGATTTTGTGTGCTTCAGGCGTGATAGTTCAAACAGTTTCTCAGGCTGCATTTCTGGACTCCATGTTCTGTATCAGTTGTGTTTTTACCTGTGTCAAAGTCCTGTCAAGTTTTTCCAAATCAACAGAAGAACCTCCATCGAAAAGAATCCTGAACTCTTTCTCTAAAAAGTCTGCAGACTGGGTTGCCAACAGCTCTCCCTTTTGGGTGAGCTCTAAGGACAGATTCTTTTCGTTTCCGGATACTCTCGAGACCTGTACTAAGTTCCGTTCTTGAAACCAAGAAAGCCTCTGGCTCACTGCCGCTCGAGAAACACCCAGACACTCTGCTAAATAACTTGGTGTCGGCTTGTCTTGGCTCATGAGGGTTACAAGAAAGAGAAACTGGCTATAGGTCAGTTCAAAATTTGCTCTAAGCAGCCGATCCGCAGTGGAGTTCAGGACATAGACAAGTTCGTTCAGGGTAAAAGTGATACGACTTCTATTCATGCGAATTAGTTAACTACTTAACAATCAGATTGTCAAGTAGTTAACATTAGTCTCAGTAATTCGCGTCTTTCAGGGAAATAGACAACGCCGCCTAATCCTGGGATTGACGGGGTTGAAGATGCGTTGGCGGAGAATGGGGGATTGAACTAAGCCCTTTGAGCCTTTTTCTCCTGAAGGGCAAACCAGAAAAGAAAAGCAGCTATGGATAGCTCAAAAACCGCACCTGCTGTCGGCACCATCCAATGCCCCATTAACAATGCGGCTTCATGTGAAATGTGCTCTCGAGGTAGGAAATGCCATAGGGCATGGAAAGCCCAAGCTCCAGCCCAAATGAATGGCGACTTCCTGAAACCCAAAACCGCCACCAGCCCCATCAGTCCAAAGATAGCTATTTCCAATGCTTCACCTGAATGGGCAAAAGTCATTCCCGTCCAAGCGGTCAAAACCGCCCAAAAAATCTTCTGACCTTCTCTCGGAAGCCACAGAGTGCTAAGAATCAAAGCTAATGCAACAGGTGCAGCAACCCACGTGGAGTAAGACTCCATCGAAACCGTTCCGACGACAAGAATCTGGGTGATGATCACGGCGAGCATTATCAGTGCTGCAGTTGTTCGGCCCAAACCAGTCGAGAACATCTTTGAATTGGTTTTGAGCTCAACCTTGGCTTTATCAAAAAACTTGGCTCGAATTCTAAAAATGAGATAAACGCCAATTACTAGGTCGTAAATAAGACAGGCCAGCGGGAGATCGTGCTGATGCTCAGGAAGGTCTCTTGGAACCAAGTCCCAAAGAGGGTGGATCATCCAGATTCCGGCTAGGAACCAAGGAGACCAAAAAACTCCGGCTATTGCCGCAACAACAACGACAATTAGAGCAACGTATTCAAGGTCTGATGCGCCAAGATAAACACTCGAGAGAAGCCAGACCGTTGCCACAGCCCAACCAACGAGTTGAACCCTAGCTGGCAACCAATAAAACAAGAGAACAAGCAATACGCCCAGAGGGAATGCTGCCGGGATCAAGATTCCCAGCTGAGTGCCAAGTCCAATGAGGTAGCTAAACCCAACAGTTACTGCTCCGACATAAATGGTCATTAAAGACACGGAGAGATCTTTACGATTTAACATCAAATTTCCTAATTTCTATCTATGAACTATTTTAGTTGGGCACAAAATCCCGGAATTGACCTGATCTATTGCACACCGAACTGCACAAGCAGCAAAAACTCCCTCTCAGAAGCGCCTTTTTAGGCTCTAAATCAAGGGAGTTGCTGGCGGAGAATGGGGGATTCGAACTAACCCAATCCGGTTCCTGAATTGGACACTTCATTTCTCGAGTCTTATCTTAGAGGGGGAGGTTATCGATGAAGATTGCTGTTGCCGGTGGGGCTGGACTAGTGGGTAAGTTCGCGGTCACGGCTGCCGAAAAGAAAGGACACGAAGTTGTCTCGATTTCCCGAAAAAATGGCATTGATTTAACTTCCGGCGAGGGTTTGATAGACGCTCTCAATGGCGTGGATGTAGTTATCGACGTAACCAACAAAACTACGCTGAGTGCCAAAGCTGCGCGAAAGTTCTTTTCAACTGTCACAGACAACCTCTTAAGCGCAGAGGCGCAGACCGGGGTGAAACATCACGTGGCTTTATCAATCGTTGGTATCGATGAGATTGACGACGGCTACTACGCGGGGAAACTCGAACAAGAGCGAACCATCGATAGAGGAACAGTCCCATACACCATTGCTAGATCCTCCCAATTTCATGAGTTCGTGACCCAGCAATTGCAAAGTATGCCTGGACCAATTGCGCTTCTTCCAAAATGCCTTATGCGACCAGTGGCGGCAAGGGAAGTGGGGCAACACCTAGTGGATATCGCAGAAGGAAAACCACTTAAGCGCGCAACGGATTTGGTTGGTCCAAGAAATGAAGTTTTAGCTGATCTGGCTCGAAGGCAGATCGCTTTCGACGGCTTGAAGAAGTTGGTCCTAGAGTTTCCGCTTCCGGGGGTTTTTGGTAGAGGCATGGCTTCGGGCGATTTGCGCGGAAAGGGCGAAACGATTGTGGGAAAAACCACTTTTGATGACTGGCTAGAAAGTCCTGATCATCAAAATCCCCCACAATAACTTCTTACCCGCATAAATACAGAGTTTAAGGTTCCCAAAATCACTTTCTACGCCAACTTAGGAAAGCGCGAACTCGGCGGCGGCGGCAGAGTGTAGAGACGTGGTTGCAAAGTAAGCCACACCTAGGTCTTCTGCTCTGACAAGAAGTTCAATCTCTGTGCAACCTGCAATCACGCCCTCAACGCCAAGTTCAGTGAACTCGGAAATCACGTCCATAAAGTAACTTCTTGAACTGGATTTGATGATCCCGCGCACCAACTCTTCGTATATCACGCGATGGATTTCATCCCTCTGTGTCTCGCTTGGAGTTATGACTTCGAGCCCAAAGTTTTCAGTCAACCGACCTTTGTAAAAGTCTTTTTCCATTGTGTATTTTGTGCCAAGAAGCAGAACTTTCTTTAGGCGCTTATCCGCAACGGCTTGCCCGGTGGCATCTGCAATATGTAGAAAAGGTATTGAGATTTCTCTCTGAATGTAATCAGCCAAGACGTGCATCGTGTTAGTGCACAATACGACTGCCTCCGCGCCGGCTTTCTCTAGGTTCTTAGCTGCATGTGCCAGCAAAGCACCTGCTTCATCCCACTTACCAGCTGACTGTAAAGCCTCAATGTCAGAAAAGTTGAAAGAGCGAATAATCAGGTCTGCTGAACTGGTGCCACCAAGTTGACTGCGAACAACCTGGTTGATATGCCGTTCATACTCGATGGACGACTCCCAGGACATTCCTCCCAGTAATCCAAGTATTTTCATAGTGGAAGCCTAACAATGCTTTTCAGCGCGGAGAATGGGGGATTCGAACTACGACCCTGGCGCCCGCACAAATACAGAGTTTTTGGTTTGCCAAATCAGTTTCTACGCCATTGGTGAGGCAATTGACGCTGATGCGTGTTTTGGTTAAATTGTCAGTATGAGTGCAATCGAAGTCATGGGTCTAACTAAGAGGTACAAAGACTTTCAGGCTGTCGACGACGTAAGTTTTAGTGTCTCCAGGGGCGAGACCTTCGTTCTTCTCGGTCCTAACGGGGCTGGAAAGACAACAACGATAGAGATACTGGAGGGCTTTCGCACCAGAACATCTGGAGAAGTAAAAGTTCTCGGTCAGGATCCACAAAGAGCCAGCCGTGCGTTCCGGGCTCGAATTGGAATAGTTCAACAATCCGCTGGTGACCTTGGTCGGCTTTCTGTCCGAGACACAATCACACACTTTGCCAGCCTTTACCCAAACCCCAGAAAAGTCGAAGCAGTTATCGAGGCAGTTGGACTGCACGGTAAGGCTTCAGAGCCTATAAAGAAGCTCTCTGGCGGTCAGCAGCACAGAGTAGATGTTGCGTTGGGGTTGATCGGAAATCCCGAGGTTTTGTTTTTAGACGAACCTACAACTGGCTTTGACCCAGAAGTTAGGAGAGCTTTTTGGGAGGTTATTCGTGGTCTGCAGCAGGAGGGAATGACAATTATGCTGACCACTCATTACCTAGACGAAGCCGAGGAGCTTGGACACAGGGGCGGAGTTATTGTCGATGGAAAGCTTGTTGCCCTTGGAAAAATTTCCGAGATCGGTGGTCGGGAGAGTCGCAAACCTGAGGTCTCTTGGGTGGAGGCTGGGGTGCAACGCATCGAGCGCACCGATGACCCGGCTTTGTTTATTGGCGAGCTCTCAAAAAGAATTGGATCAGCACCAGAAAACCTTCAGGTCAAGGTACCGAATCTCGAGCAGGTTTACCTTCAGCTAATTGCTGACCATCGAAACGGAGTGAAGATTGAAGACTGAGCTACCTTCCATTCTTGGCATTGGCATAAGGAGAATTGGTTACGAGCTAAAGAGCTACATCAGAACACCTGACGCTGTCTTTTTCAATTTTTTCTTCCCTCTGATGATGCTGTTTATCTTCACTGCTGCATTTTCAAACCTTGAAATTGATGTACCCGGAGCCGGAAGAGTTCTAACTTCTGCAGATGTGTACCTGCCAGCAATGTTGGCTATGGGAGTTTTGGTTTCGGGAACTCAGAACTTGGGTATTGATATGGCTATTGAAAAGCACGACGGAACTTTGCGGAGACTCTCTGGCTCGCCAATTTCCCCTGTGTCTTACTTCATCGGAAAATTCGGTCAGGTTTTCGTCTCCGCGACCCTGCAGGCAGTAGCGATTGTGCTCACGGCACGCTTTGTTTTTGGAGCTTACCTTCCTGAGACTATAGAGCTTTGGCTCACCTTTGCCTGGGTGTTCTACTTGGGTCTCTTGGCATCGAGTATTTTGGGAATCGCAATTAGCGCCCTTCCAAGGAGTGCCAAGAGTGCCAATGCCGTGATATTGCCTCCAATTCTTATTCTTCAATTCATTTCAGGGATTTATCTGTCGTTTACAACTCTTCCTGAATGGCTACAAAACTTTGCGAGTGTGTTTCCCGTGAAATGGATTGGGCAGGGATTCAGAGCGGTGTTCTACCCTGACCAATTCAAGTCCGTTGAACTTGGTGGTGACTGGTTTCTAGATCAAGTAGCGATTGCAATTGCTATCTGGGTTGCCCTTGGAGTGGTCTTCACCTTGCTCACGTTTAGATGGGTAAAAAAGTCCTAATTAGCTCGCAAGCGGAATACTCCGAATACAATCGGGCGACATTGCACATACAACTGCACAACCAGCAAAAAGTCCCTCAATAAACGCCCCTACTGAGGCTCTAAATCAAGGGAGTTGCTGGCGGAGAATGGGGGATTCGAACCCCCGAGGGCTTGCACCCAACACGCTTTCCAAGCGTGCGCCATAGGCCACTAGGCGAATTCTCCTGGGATGTATCTCGGACTTGATTAGTTTAGTTTGCCTAGGCTGCGACTGGAACCACCTTTTATTGTCCCCTTGTGAGAACTTGCATGTCGGAAGGCAGGGGTAGTGTGATATCAAACTAAAGGAGTAAACATGTTGGGTTTATCTAAGCGGCAAACTAACTGGTTGTTGGTCTTTGCTGCGTTCTTTATTGGTTGCCTCTGGACTTGGCTAGAAAATAGGGCTAAGGGCGATAACTCTGGTTACATGCTGGTGGTGTTCAGCTTTGCCTTTCTTGTGTCTTTTTCAACATATCTGTTCCTTAGATCTAGAGACAGGAACAAAGAAGCTTTAGAGTCCCTTCATAAACAAGAGGCAATTCTCGCTCGTATGGCTGAGGGCACATTTGAGGAAGATGACTATGTTTTTGCAACTAGAAAAGGCGAAGTGGCTATAGCTCGAGTTGGGCAAACCATGCTTCGCGAGTTCCGGAGTAACGGGTCTACTAGCTCTGGCGGTTTCGGCGGGGTGAGTCTGCCAGTCTTTGGAAATGTTAGAGCTAACGTTGGTGGCTACTCAGGTAGCAGCAGAAGAAAACCAGAAGAGTCAACCCCTATCGATGTTGGCACTTCCACCTACACAAACCAAAGAATTGTCTTTGCTGGCGAGAACGTGGTGCGAGAGTTTGACTTAGACAAACTAGTAAATCTTGAAGCAGGGGATAACGGCATTACCTTGACTATTGCTGTCTCAAATAGAGACAAAGCGTCTGTTCTAGCTTCAGTGAACTTTGATGATCTAACACCTGGGATTGCAGCAAGTATCGCTATTGCTTATCAAGAAGGTGGACAGGC